>JAKORQ010000506.1 GCA_029777755.1 Planctomycetota bacterium | reverse complement strand
CTCCACCGCCCCAAAGATGATGGCGCTGGAGAGAGCCATGTTGAAAACATAAAGGGTGATGTAGAGCGTCAGCTGCGTAGGCGCCGAGTGCGCCTGCTCACCGGCAAAGGTGAAATGCTTGTGCAGAAAGAAGCCGCTCAGGGCGCCCACTGTTTTGGCCACCACGTTGGCGACCACGTAGGCGTCGGGCCAGAGGCGGGTCAGCAGGTAGAAGCACAGAAAATCCAGCGCAACCACCCCGCCACCGGAAATCAGGTAGCGGATCGCCTGGGCCGAAAGGGCGGATGAACGGGCCGGACGCGTCATCTGGCGGAGTACGGATGCCGGAGAAGCTGGAGCAGCGGGATGCGCGGCTGATTGGAGATGTCGTAGGCCAGGAAACTGAGCAGGAGCTGGAAACCCAGGATGATGGGTAGCGCCGCCAGGATGACGGTTCCGCTGCTTGCCACATGACCGCTGCGCACCGAGTGGATCCACTCGATCACGCCGAAACTCAAGCCGCCCCCCATCAGCAGCAGGCCGAAGACGAGGCTGACGGAGGCAAAACTGAAATCGCGGATTAAGTAGGAGTAGATCACCCGCTTGATGGATTCGAAGGCGTGTTTGCGCATGAACTCGGGGACGATCCGCGAGATCTTCAAGCCGCTTTCCTCATCGGCGTAAACCGCCTCCATCGGGATATCCAGCACGACGGCGCGCTCGGCCCCCAGCTTCACCAGCATGTCCGTCTCGAAGAAATAGCGCCGGGCCAGATTGTCCAGATCGATGCGCGACAGCACCGTGCGGTGGATGGCGGTGTAACCGTTGGTGGGATCGAAGATGCTCCAGTAGCCACTGGATATCTTGGTCATGAAGGACAGCACCGCATTACCAAACAGGCGCATGCGCGGCATCGAGCGCACGTTGTAGAAGGAATAGAACCGATTGCCCTTGGTGTAGTCGGCCAGGAAGTTGCGAATCGGCTCGACAAAATCGGGGAGCAGTTCGGGAGCCATCTGCCCGTCGCCATCGATCTTGACCATGACGTCCATGCCATCGGCCAGGGCGGCACGGTAGCCGGCGACGACCGCGCCCCCCACGCCAAGATTGACCTCGTTGAAAACCACCTTGACCCGGGGGTCGGAGCAGTTCTCCTGGATGAAGCGGCCACTCTGCTGGGGGCAGGCGTCATCCACGGCATAGATGCGCTCCACCTCGGGGCCGATCCGGCGGATCACATCAAGCACATGGGCCTTGACCTTGTAGCTGGGAATGACCACTGCAATGCGCAAGGGCAAAGGGGCAGCGGTGTCCATCCCCGATCCGGCATGGATCATG
>JAKORQ010000505.1 GCA_029777755.1 Planctomycetota bacterium | reverse complement strand
CGGGCCGCCCGGGCGTGTCATATGCCGGCGGCGCGATCTTCTCCCTGAACATGTACACGCCCAAGAGCATCCGCGACCCGAACATTCGCCCGGATGATCGGCCGTATGCCGGCTGGACCTACCTCGGCCTCATCGCCCAGCGAGCGGATCGGGCGCGGGAAGTTCCCGTGTTTGAGCATATCGAGCTGGACCTGGGAGTGATCGGGCCATCGTCGCGCGCCGGTGACCTGCAGAAATGGGTTCACAAGACTTTTGACGAGATCTATCCGCGCGGCTGGCGCTACCAGGTGCGCGATGAGGTGGGAATTGACCTGAAGTACCAGCGGCGCTGGCGTCATGACATCCCCGAGCCGAATGGGCCGGGTGGCTTGCACGTCCAGTTGATCCCGGATGCGGGCGTCATCCTGGGAACAATCCACACCAATGCGTCCGCCGGGGTCACGCTGCGACTGGGGTGGAATCTGCCGGATGATTTTGGCGTAGGATCGATTCGCTATGCCGACGACTTCACGCGCTCGCTGAGCCCTGAGGCCGGCGCGAACGACTCGTTTTCAGGCTATTTCTTTGTGCGCCCGGGAGTGCAGCTCGTGGCACATGACGCGACGTTTGGCAAATCCCTGTTTCGTGATGACAACCCGGTGGAGGCGGAACTGCACCCGGTTGTTGGGGAGATCACAGGTGGGGTGGTGATCCGGTTTCTGCGGCACTGCCGCTTTTCCTGGACGGTTACATACCTTACGCCGCAGTTCCACGGGCAGGGCGGCCCGCACAGCTATTCAGCCGTAAACCTTTCACTCGTGCATACCTGGTAGGGACGCAGGGGAGGGCGTTGCTATCGCTCTTCCGGGCGCTTATCCGGGATCTCGGTGATCTTGAGGGCACCGGAGGCGTCGCGCTCGGCGCGGAGCATGCAACTGCGGCTGATCCGGCCGGTACGGGCGAACAGGGAATTGGAGTCGGGATCGCGCACCCACCAGTTGCAGCGATAGAACTGGCCAAACAGGTGAACGGTCTTTACCTGCTCGTTCTCCTGCTTCTCCATCAGTTGATCAATGAGGCGTGAGAGGTTCTCCTCGGCCGGGGCCGATGTGGCGGCCAGCTTTTCGCGCTTCTTCGATCCAACCAGGTTTGTTGTGTGGTGTGCCATGCCCTTAAGTGTCCCTTTCAGTTACCAGTACGGACGGCCATTGTACTGATACCAGCGGCTTTGTCTCGCCTGCGGACCGGGACAGTGAGCCGGGGAAGTGATCGGCGCAATATTTCCGCAGCCCCGCGGCCTACAGGACAAGACGCTGAGCGGCACTAGAACCCGTGAAAACCCGGCAGATGCTCGGGATCCTCCAGGTTTGGCGCGACGAATTTGCGCAGGCTCAATGGCAGATCCCTCACGTCCAGGGGAGGGTTGTCCTTGAAGGGCCTGTACAGCGGGTCGCCGATCAGGCTCATCTTCCAGCTGACCAGCGGCAGGGTCATCCAGTAGGTTTCCGCCAGAGTGTACTTGCCGGTGAGCAGCAGCGGGAAGAAATCCATAGGATCGGGGAAGGCGTGCAGGTATGGCTCGGCAACTGCACCAAGGGTAGAGGCGATGCCATCGTTGAGCAGTCCTCGAACCCAGCCCTTTTCTTCCTCGCCCCGCAGTGACACCAGCTCAAAGCTGGCGACGTGATAGCCGATTGCTCCCGGCTGGAAGGTCATCCCAGGCACATACTTCCGCACGCTGTACCATCCACAGTAGAGGGCGACATCGTTCACGCTGCCGGGAGGAAATACGTCCGGATTGGTATCCAGCGCAATTGGCAGCTGAGTAGCGCGCTGCAGCAGTTTCGCCAGCTCACGGAGGCGTTCATCAAACAGTCCGTACGCGTCGTTCTTGCCATCGGCCCTTCGTGCGATCAGGCCCCGGCTGTCGATGGCGAACTTGCCGGTCAGCCCGCCGCGCTCCTCAACCGCCTTGCTGGCCATGAAGATGTCGCGAACCATGCCGCTCTGCGGCGCATCCAGGCGCATGACCATCACCACCTGCGTGGTATCACGCTCACTGGAGCGGTAGTGCAGCGGGTTACCCAGGAACCCCTTGCGGGTATAGCTGTCATACCAGAGCAGCGCCAGCTCGCTGTCGGTGGAGGTTGTCTCATCGGGCGTGAGGTAGTCGATCTGCGACTCGACGAGCTTCAGCAGGGAGACCAGGCCGAAGTTCGCCTCCGTCAGTTCACGCAGTTGCTGGCGCGCGCCTACGCTGTCGCGCTGTTCCATGAGCGTGCGTGCCAGGGTTTTCGCTTTCGCGACCTGCTCATTGAGCTGCATCCACGCCTCGGCCGGGCTGGGCTTTTCGCCCTCAGCTGGCGATGTCGCGGGGATCATGCGCGACGGGCGGACTCCGTTGACGATCGCCTCATTTCCGCCGAGCACCTGGAGGTTCTTGAGCACCGCCATCTCCAGCTCGATGTCACGCCTGGAGGCGGCCGACGCCTCGTTGATGAGCTTCTGGGCGCGAGCCAGGGCGATCTCGCCGCGGCGGAGCATATGCACCAGGTCGAGCGCAGACTGCGGAGTGAACTTCTGGTCGCGCTTCTTGATCTCTTCCTCGAGCGAAGTGATGGCCTCGGTGATGCGCTTCTCGATCTCCGGGGCGGAGTTCTTGAGGTTTTCCAGTTCATCCTTCTCGGCCGGGCTGTTCTTTCGCGGAGTCAGTTTAAGTGGCACTCCGTAGAAGGTGACGATGCACTTGATCTTGTTGCGCAGCCCGCGCTCGATGAGCGCCTTGCGGAGGGGGTAAACGACATCGCGGTCGAAACGTTCGGCGCTCATCGCCTCGCCGCGCGGAAGCGACAGCTCGATGATGTTTTCCGTCGGGATGCCGCGCGTGCTGGCGTAGAGCAGGGCAAGCTCCGGGCTGGCGGTCACCTGGTTGTTGCAGACCAGCGCCACCTCATGCGGTTCCAGTGCCATCGCCACTGGAACAGGCGCAAATAGCGCCAGGAGAACAGTCAGCCACCACCCCAGTGTCGTTCTAAACCTCATCAGCGGTTGCATGTGATCTGGAGGACACTTCCCGCTGCGACCCGATCGGCCGTCCAGGGGAAAGCTTGGGCTTCAGTATCGCCATCCAGGCTCGATTTGGAAGCTAATTTCAGGACGTTTGTGGTTAGAAATCGCGTGGCCGGCGCCAAGGGCACCGGCCACGCGAATGTTCCATGATGCCTGTAATCTGCATCGCGCGAAAGCTTTGCCACTAGATGTGGATTGCCTTGCCCACCGCAGCCCCGGCGGCCTCCATGATGGCCTCGGAGAGCGTCGGGTGCGGATGCATCGCGGCGAGAATCTCCTCCTCGGTGCTCTCCAGCTTGTGTGCCACCACCAGCTCGGAGAGCAGCTCGGTGACGTTCTCGCCAACCATGTGCACGCCGAGCAACTCGCCGTACCTGGCATCAAAGATCAGCTTCACAAACCCTTCGGTGTCGCCGGCGGCCAGGGCGCGCCCGGAAGCAGAGAAGGGGAACTTGCCAATCTTCATCTGGCGGCCTTCCTCGCGTGCCTTCTTCTCCGTCAGGCCCATGCTGGCGACCTGCGGATGGGTGTAGGTGCAGCCGGGGATCATGCGATAGTTCACGCCATGGGCGTGCTTGCCACAGATCGTCTCCACGCAGGCGACGGCCTCATGGTGGGCCACGTGGGCCAGCCACGGCGGACCAATGACATCTCCCACCGCCCAGATGCCGGGGATATTCGTCTGGTACTTCTCGTTGACCTTGATGTGGTTCTTGAAGATTTCCAGCTTCAGGTCCTTGCCCACCACTTCCTCGATGTTGCCGGTAACGCCGATGGCGACCAGCACCTTGTCCGCCTCGACCGTGCTGGTTCCCTTGGCGTTGGAAAGCGTGAGCTTCACTCCATTCTTAGTCTTCTCGACCTTCTCCGTGCGTGTCTTGGTGCGCACGTCGATGCCGCGCCGGCTGAATGCACGCTCCAGCAGGATTGAGCAGTCTTCATCCTCATTGGGCAGCAGGTGATCGAGCATCTCGACGATCGTCACCTTCGTTCCCAGGGCGTTGTAGAAGTCGGCAAACTCGCAGCCGATCGCGCCGGCCCCGATGATCGCCAGGCTCTTGGGCTGATCCTTGAGGGTCATTGCCTCGCGGCTGGAGATTATCGTCTTGCCGTCAAACTCCGCACCGGGCAGCGTGCGGGCGCGGG
>JAKORQ010000504.1 GCA_029777755.1 Planctomycetota bacterium | reverse complement strand
GACCTGGAAGCACGCGGCATGATGCAGCTCGGTGCCGCGTATGCAGGCATCGCCATTGAGAACAGCATGCTCGGTGCCGCCCACTCCTGCGCCAATCCGCTCACCGCCCAGTTTCACGTCGTCCATGGCGAAGCCGTGGGCGTGATGATGCCGCACGTGATCCGCTTCAATTCGCAGGACCCCGAGATTGCCGCCATCTACAAAAGTTACTTCGACGGCGACCTGGCCGACCGCGTGAGCGAACTCCTCTGGGAAGCCCGCATGCCCCGCAACATTGCCGAATACGGGGTGAAGGAAGAGCACCTGCATGACCTCGCCGAACTGGCCGCCAAGCAGTGGACTGCGCAGTTCAATCCGCGCCTGCCAAGCTTGACGGATTTTGTGGAGCTGTACCGCTCGGCGTTGTAACGCACTCGCGATCTAAAGCTCGTGACTCCTTTCGACATCCGTGTTTAAGAGACGGTTGTGAATCCCACCGAACATCTGGATGCCCTGCTGGCACGGTCTGAGCCTCTCCTGGCGCTGGCACCGATGCAGGATGTCACGGACCTGGAGTTCTGGCGGCTCATGGCGCGCTACGGCGGGGCGGATGTGTATTACACGGAGTACTTCCGCGTGCATGCGGACTCGCATCTGGACAAACCGATCCTCGCCTCGCTGATTCACAATCCCACGGGCAAACCCGCCATCGCGCAGATGATCGGGAATGACATCCCATCCCTCGTTCGCAATGCCAAGGAACTGCAGCACTACAACATCGCGGCAGTGGATTTGAATCTCGGCTGCCCGGCACCCATCGTGTACAAGAAGTGCGCGGGCGGCGGCCTGCTGCGCGATGTGCCGCGCATCGAGGGTATTCTGGGTGCGCTGCGCGAGGCCATCTCCATCAAGTTTACGGTGAAGACACGCCTTGGCTTTGACGACACGGAGACCATCGACGCCCTGGTGCCGCTGTTTGCGAAGCATGGCGTGGATCTCGTCACTATTCATGGCCGCACGGTGCTGCAGATGTACCGCGATGGCGTGCATTACGATCTGATCGGCAAGGCCACCTCCAGCCTCCCCTGCCCCGTGCTGGCCAACGGCAACATCAGCTCCCACGTGGATGCCGCCGAGGTGACGCAGCAGACCGGCGTACGCGGATTGATGCTCGGGCGCGGAGCCATCCGCAATCCGTG
>JAKORQ010000503.1 GCA_029777755.1 Planctomycetota bacterium | reverse complement strand
ATCCACCAGGCGGGCGGCCATCTTCTCCGCAGCGCCTTCTTCGTCGCCCCCTTCGGACTCCAGCACCACCCCGGCCCGCAGCACCAGCTTGATGCCGCTCATCGGCGGCAGCGCCCGTACCCGTTCGCGCATCTCGCGGGCCGCCAGCAGGGCAGAATCTGCATCGCCGAAACGGGCAACAATCACTTCCGGACGCAGCTCCAGCCCTTTGGCCGAATAGGCCTCCGCGCAGCGGGACATGCGGTTAAGGCAACGCTCGACGGCGTAGCCAGCCTCCGCCTCACCCAGCTTGACGGACAAACGGACACGACCTGCCACGTCTGCATACAGCAGGCACCGGGTGGCGGCACGCTCATTCATCGTGGCATGCTCCGGTGATCCCCGTCTGACAGGGGGAGACAGTCACGGTGAATCCCTCAGACGTGCACGGGAGGCTGGGTGGGCGATCCATAAGCTCTAACTTCTCCAGATCCCGATGGGGATCGCTGAGGCATCTTCTTGCGCGACTGGCGGAAGTTCGGGAGTATCGAACACGATGTCGCCCTGCTCCACTTCCGTGCCGCGCGTGACGTTCAGGAAATCGAACAGCTTGCCGTCCGCCAGATGGGACGGAACGACGTTCTTCATCGCGGTGGCGATGGATACGATACGACCGGGGAAGCGGCTATCCCAATCGCGTAGCATAGCCTTGATCTGCTTGCGCTGCGCGTTTTCCTGGCTGCCGCACAGGTTGCACGGGATGATCGGATATTCCATGCCCCGGGCAAACCGTTCGATGTCCTTCTCCGAGCAGTAGGCCAGCGGGCGGATCACCACGTTCTGACGGTCGTCGCTCACCAGCTTGGGCGGCATGGACTTCATCTTGCCGCCGAAGAACATGTTGAGGAACATGGTCTCGATCATGTCATCCCGATGATGGCCCAGGGCGATCTTGGTGGCGCCGACTTCCTTGGCGGTACGGTAGATGATGCCGCGACGCAGACGGGAGCACAGGGAGCAGGTGGTCTTGCCCT
>JAKORQ010000502.1 GCA_029777755.1 Planctomycetota bacterium | reverse complement strand
GGCCGTAGCAGCATCCGTTGAGGAAGCACCCGATCCGCCCAAATGCCAGCCCGATCATCAGCGCCGGTGCGACAATATCCATGCCCACGCGCACCGGGATCTTCTTCCAGATCGCATAGATCACCAGGGCGGGAAAAGCGAGGATAAATCCACCGTAGTAAGTGAGGCCGCCGCTGCGGATGTTGATCGCCTCCCACAGCAGCGGGAAAAACCCAACGCCCGGGCGAGTGTAATAGCTCCAGTTCTCCAGCACATGGCTGAGCCTGGCGCCCACCACCCCCGCGAGCAGCGCCAGCAGGCCGGCATTGACGAACAACTCTGGGTCGAGCCGTCGCCGGCGTGCCAGGACGCGGGCCAGCCAGATGGCGGCCAATGTCCCCAGCACCAGCATCAGGCCATAGCTGTAGATCGCGATATCTGGTCCCGGGATGCGGAAGAGTTCCTTGAGCATTCGTTTCTGGAGTGTAGCTGATATGCGCGTCGCAGAGCAAACGAGTCTGGCATTTGCCCTTTCCCACGTATAACGTGATGTGCCTGGTGAAGGATATCAACATGCAGCAACGCGTTGTTCTCCTGTACGATTCCAGTATCGAGGACTCGCTGACGCGAGTGGCGATGCAGGCCGGTTTTCAGGCAACCAGCGTCGAGGAACTGCAATCTGTGCTTGAGCACATCAGTATTGCTGATGCCCGCTGGCAATGCCTCTCAGCGGTTGATCCGACAGGAAAGAGCCTTCCCCAGCTACTTGGCGGCCTGCGCGACATCCCCATCTACATGCGACCGTACGTGATCGTGGTGTCGGACAAGCACACCGCCAGCGTCGACCTGCCGGATGATGTGGACGCCACTATCACGCTTCCCATCGATATACACGACCTGTACCTGCTGCTGCGTCCTGCGCGACGATTCATCCAGTTGCAGACAGAATTCAGGAAACAGGCTTTGCGCGATCCGCTGACAGGCATCCTCAATCGCCGGGCGGTGCTGGACATGCTCGAGCGCGAGCTGTTGCGCGGCCGACGGCTCGGATACGCCATCAGCGTGGCGATGGTGGACATCGACTGCTACAAGCAGATCAACGACAGCCTCGGCCACCTGGCCGGCGACGCCGCCATGACGGCATTTGCCACGCGGCTGGAATCGCAGTTGCGACCCTACGATGCCGTCGGCCGGTACGGCGGGGATGAGTTCCTCATCGTGCTCACGGACTGCGGCCTGCAGCAGGCACTTCAGATCTGCGACCGTATCAGGTCGGCCGTCAGTTCCGCGCCATTCACGGCAACCGGCCACCTGGTGGAGATGAGCATCAGCATTGGCCTGGCCTGCGTGGAGTCCGCCTCAAACACCAGCGTTCACGAGGTGATCCACCGGGCTGATACCGCGCTGTACCAGGCGAAAAACTCCGGCCGTAATCGCGTGGTGGTCGCAAGCTGAGGGCGCGCTATTTCGCCAGCAGCTTCGACCGGGCGGCGACAATCCATTCAGGCGTCTTGGGGAAATCGCCGAAACTTCTCAGTGCAAGCAGGCTGCGCGAGTCGGGGTCAATCCCCTTGCCGCGAAGCAGCGCCCAGTCCTGCAGCGACTCGGCAAACACTTCCCAGCGAATGGAATCAACCGGCGCACCATCCGGGCCGGGATAGACGACAAACGTGTCTCCATGGGCCCAGTTAGGCCATGCCAGGCCATCGGTGATGAAGTATGGATCAATCAGCTGCCGCGTCTGCGACTTGTACCAGTAGTTGTAACCCCAGTGCAAAAAGCCCTTTGCCTTCATGCGATGCAACAGCCAGCCGCTCATACGAATCTTGGCAAGCGGCGTATCGAGCAGACGATTGAGATAGCGCCCGCGCGGATGGCAGCAGAAGTAGGCGAAGCAGGATAGCTTCCTCTCGTGGAACTCATGCACCTGGGAGATGACGGAGACCGGGTCATCGACCAGTCCCTCAATGGCGAAGTTGACGTCCGAGAGGGCATCCATGAAGCGCATCCACGGCGCAATCTCGCGCATCATCTCGCGAGCAGCACGATAGGCCGAACGGTGCTCCGCCTGCGGCTCGTCGGAGATATGGAAGACGCTGCAGTTCATTAGCCCTTTGCGCTTGAGGAACGTCTCCAGTTCACCGATGTACTGCTGGAGGAAACGTCGGTACATCGCGTCAGTCGCCGATGTGGCCGGATCCCATAAGAGCTTCTCCTCATTGGGATCACCCTGATAGACGCGGATGGCGTGTTTGCATCCCCACTGGGTGAACAAGTGCGACCACTCGAATCGCTGCACGCCGGCCGATTTCGCATGGGCAATCCACCGTTCCACATCGCTCCAGTCAAAGCGATAGCGATCCTTGCCCGCACGGGTCACGCGCAGGAGCTGCGTAGGACGTTTGACACCATCCAGAGGCGGCGTGAAGGCAGGCACATAAAGCGTGTTGCAGCCGTGCGCGACGTAGTTTTGCAGGTAGCGATCGAGGATCGGCCAGAACGCCTCTTCGAACGGCTTGATGCGGTACCAGTCGCAAAGAGCGTCCGCATAGAACCAGTGCGTCACCAGCGGCAGCGACTTGAGGTCGCTAGTAGCGTCGGCGATCCGCAGAGGAACAGTCACCGTACCGGCCGGGCGACCACCGGCCGATACAGTGACCTTGATCTCCGCTTCCCCAGGCGTGTGACCTGGTGGCACCTCGATACTCAACCAGAAGCTGCCAGTAGCGCCACCCTCCTGTAGGATCTCGCAGGATTCCAGCAGAGGATCCGGCACGAAGCATGGCGTTCGCCCTGCCAGGTCGCTCTCATCCGCGGGCGTATTGGTGTTGGAATGCGGCACAGGCACCAACCCGACCACGCGTACTCGCACCGGCAGATCGCCTGCATCAGCACTAGCAGACACCTTGATCGGCGCTTCGCCTTCATGTCGAAACGCCACCTGGAACGACACCCGTTCGCCGCATGCCGCCAGAAGCCGCACGCGCTGCCGCCTTGGTGTCGTCCACGGGAAAACCCGCTGTTGTGAGCTTGCCGCCCAGATCTTCATGGCATCGCCCCCATCAGATGGAGTCTGCCTCCAGGTTCAGCCATGCCAGTTCGTGCGGCGTGAGCTTCACCTGCAGCGCCTGCAGGCTGGAGCGTGTCTCGCTGATGGAGCGCGGCCCGATGAGCGGGAAGGTGAGGAACGGCTGGCACAGGACGTACGCCAGCGCGATGTTGATCGGCAGTACGCCCTTCTTCTTCGCCAGTTCCCGGGCGCGTTCAAGGCGCTGGAAG
>JAKORQ010000501.1 GCA_029777755.1 Planctomycetota bacterium | reverse complement strand
CGGGATTTTTTAGCGAAAGCCTTCGGTCGATGAGCGTGGATCGGAGGCGGGCGATGATCGAACCTGCTCACCACCATCTGTCGATCTCGACCCAGTGCAGCCTGCTGCGGATCAGCCGCTCGTCCTATTACTATGCGCCGATGCCGGAGACCGACGAGACGCTGGCGCTGATGACGGTGATCGACGCGATGTTCCTGGACTGCCCGTGGTACGGCAGCCGCCAGATGGCGCGGCACCTGCGGCGTGCAGGCCACGAGGTCGGTCGGCGCCGGGCACGACGACTGATGGCGAAGATGGGCCTGACACCGATCTACCAGCGGCCACGCACCAGCGATCCGCATCCGCAGAATCGGATCTATCCGTATCTGCTGCGCAAGCTGGTAATCGATCGGCCCAATCACGTGTGGTGCGCCGACGTGACCTACATCCCCATGCGCCGTGGCTTCCTCTATCTGGTGGCGGTCATGGACTGGGCAACGCGCAAGGTCCTGGCCTGGCGGTTGTCGAACACGATGGATGCCGGCTTCTGCGTTGCGGCACTGGAGGAGGCGCTGGCCCGCTATGGCAAGCCCGAGATCTTCAATACCGACCAGGGCAGCCAGTTCACGTCGCAGGCCTTCACCACGGTGCTGCGCGAGGCCGAGGTCCGCATCAGCATGGACGGCCGGGGCCGGTGGATGGACAACGTCTTCATCGAGCGACTCTGGCGATCCTTGAAGTACGAGTGCGTCTATCTCCATGCCTTCGAGACCGGCTCCGAGCTGCGGGCTGGCCTTGGCCGGTGGATCACCTATTACAACACCCAGCGTCCGCACTCGGGCCTGGCCGGGCGAACCCCGGTGGAGGCCTATCGGCGGATCGGGCAATCAGATCATGGGGGGCATGCCCCCCATGATCTGATGATCAGACAGGCGGCATAACGACAACCGGGATTAGCTTAACTCAGCCGCCAAACTGTCCAAGAAGGCCGGACCACCTCACTTTGCAGTTTGGCAGCAGGCCGGGCAGCTAGCTCGCGGGCTATAACCTTGGCGATCGCTGTCGGCGTTTGTGTCGAGGCGCTAGTCCACGGATCTTCGCCGCACTGATCACGTGAGAAGCAAACTAGCACTGCTGACGAATCGGCGCCGGCGAACGATATGTTAACTCGCACGCAAGCCGGCAACCTTGCGACAACGTTCCTGGCCTTTGCCAATCCGGCAAGGTCATACGTCGCCGGGGAGCCGTACGGCCTAGAGCGATACATTTCCATGCCTGCCCAGCAGT
>JAKORQ010000500.1 GCA_029777755.1 Planctomycetota bacterium | reverse complement strand
CTGGCGATCGGAAGGCCATCCATGCTCCTCCCTTGGCTCTCCTCGCTGCTCTTCGGGCTGGCAGTCTTTGCTGTCGCCTGGGGGATGGTGGCTGCAGAGGAGAGCTGGCTCGATTATCTCGAGCAGCGCTGGGCGGCCCAGCTGCGGATGTTACGAGTGCCGACGCTGCGGCTGCGGGTCTATCTGATTTGCTGGTTGGGGATCACGGCAGCGGTCGGAGCGTTGTTGTGGGTGGGGTTTGGGACGCCGCTGTTAGCGGTTGCGGCGATCGGGTTGTTGCTGTGCGTGCCGTGGCTGGTGATTCGAAATCTGGCGGCGAATCGACACGCAAAGATTGAGGATCAACTCGCCGATGCGATGGTCTCTCTATCGAGTGCGATCCGAGCGGGATTGTCACTGCCGCAGGCTCTCGATGTTCTCGCCACGCAATGCCCACGACCGATTCGCGAGGAATTCCAACAGATCCACGGTGAATACCAGCTGGGGAAGACACTGGACGCGTGTCTAAAAGAGGCCCGCGACCGTCTCAAAAGCGAACACTTCGCCCTCTTCGCAGCTGCGATGGAGGCCAGCCGCCAGAGTGGTGGGCGGTTGAACGACGTGGTGGAGCGGATTGCGATCTCGGTGCGGGAGCTGCACCGGCTGGAACGCAAGATCGTGGCTGAGACATCACAATCGCGGCGTTCGGCGCTGTATATGTCGCTGGCCCCGGCGGGAATACTGCTCATGTACTGGGCGTTCCTCGATCCCGGGAGTGTCGAGCGGTTGTTCCTGGAACCTGCGGGCCAGCTGGTACTGGTGGCAGCAGTGTTTCTGAACATCGTGGCGTACCTGTGGGCCCAACGGATTCTGGATGCAGATTTGTAGGTGATCCGCACCAGGCAGTTGACTCTCGCTCGATCTCCCCAGATATCGGCGTCCCGAAGAGTTGTCCGCCTCTTCCACGATGTTTCCGAACCGACCTCAACTTATGGGTGTCGTTCGATTGCAACCGATTGAAGCTCGAACTACCATTCCGCACTCACGGCCAGATAGCTCAGCTGGTAGAGCACAGGACTGAAAATCCTGGTGTCGCCGGTTCGATCCCGGCTCTGGCCACTTTTCACAACCCCGCATGCCGCCATACATTACGGCAGCCTGCGGGGTTTTGTCTTTCTGATGTATCTGTGAGGCTGAGAAAACCTCGGCACCAGACT
>JAKORQ010000499.1 GCA_029777755.1 Planctomycetota bacterium | reverse complement strand
GCGGATGTGCTCATCTACCCGCCAAGGCGTCAGTTCCTGTTTGTCGAACAGGTACTGCACGATCCCGGGAAAACCGCAGGCCAGGGCGTCTTCTCCCTGTGTGGGAGGGTCGAAGGAGATCTTCAGCGGCCGATCGAACCGGCGATCCGCCTTGAGGATCGCCATGTCATGGTCGTCGCTCGTGTAGACGAGAAGTGCCTCTACACGATCATCCTTCGAGAAGCAGACTGTGTATGACAATCCACGCCATGTGACGGTCGGCCTGCCGAAGGCGTCCAGTGCCCCGGGGAAGTTTGCCTGTACCGGTGGCTCGACAACGTGCCGATTGGTGAGCATCAGTCCATCGGTAGTCACGGCGAATGCGGTCCCGGTCGATATGGGGAACGTCCATCTTTCATACTGGTTGGCATAGACAACACTTACCACCAGCAGTGCGACATTCTCCCCAAGCAGTTGGCGACTCGGTGTTGCCGTCATCGCCGCTGCGGATTCTGTCGGTACGGTCGCAGGGATGGTCGGCGGAGGCGGCAGCGGGATGTTGGCCGGCAGCGCGCTCACCGGCTCGATGGCCGGTGGAGTTTGCGTCTGAGCCAGCGCTGGCGATTCTGCGGTATATACGGGGTCGGCCGACGATCCTCCCGGCGTGCCTCGCATGAAGAACCAGGCCAGCGAACCTGCTGCAACGATCGCCAATACAGCCAGCACGGGAGCGCGATCCCAGAAGCTCTTCTTCACCACTACCTGTACGGCCGGCCCGGAAGAGCGGCCCGATGGTGGCTGTCCCGGTGGAACGGGTGTCCTGTCCAGGCGAGCCCGCAGCCGCTGCGCGTCGGAAGCTCGCCCGATCTGCTCATATGCGCTTACCAGTTCCTCGTTGATCTGTCGCTCCAGGGCGACATCGTCGCGCACCAGCACGCTGGCACGTTCCAGCAACTCGGCCGACCTGGCCGGGTTCCCCGCACTGGCGAAGCTGCGTGCCTGCCGAAGATAGGTCCGAGCCATCTCATTCATTCTGCTTCCCCCTCGTCGGCCGGTGCAGCCTGTGTCGGGTCATCCCTAAGCAGGCTGCTGTCCTGCGTGGCTGGAATCTGCGACAGCAGCGACATCATGACATCCGCCGGGAGCCATCCCCCCCTATAGCTTACCATCGATCTGCTTCTCATGTGTTTGTCGATAAGCTCCTGGGGAAGGTCTGATCCCTTGACCCAGACATTGTCGACCTGCTGCCATCCGTTGGACTGAAGGTAGTTGGCGGTGTACTCCTCGGGAGCCACCCAGGACCGGCCGTTAAACAGTCTCCCTTCGTTCTTCCGCGCCTGCGCCAGCAGGTACTCCTGCTCGGTCATCCACTTGTTGCCCACGAGGATCTGCCGGTCCTCGGCACGTTTGACGGCTTGCGTGGTTGCCCATCCATCCTGGAAGGGTGCGATCAGGTTTGCCGACAGCCTCTCGGAAAAATCCTTCTCGGCGGGGGTGAGCCAGCGATTCTCGTGCTTCACCAGCCCCTTGCTCGACATATACCAGTGGCGCAGGGGAATCATGGCAACCATGCCGAGCAAGACGCCAAGCAGGAGCGCCGCGGCGACCAGCCAGCGATTCACGGGTCTTTCTTTTTCCACCACGACCGTGTGCGTGGAGGTCGCCTGCTGCCGGGGCGGTGCGCCAAAATCGCGGTAACCGCTGATGACCTGGAGGGGCAGCGTGCCGCCTTCGATGCCGCCGGTCTTTATTGCCTGGGCATAGGGCGAGTACCCGAATCGCTCATTCGGGTGGAACGAGACTGCGCCTGCTCCCTGCTCCGCCAGGACCACCAGGGAAGTGGGGCATTGCGTCGACAGCAGCCGGTATCCGGTCGTGACCCTTGGACGCACGGCCGTGGGCAGCATCATCTCCACCGCCCGTACGGTGTCTCGATCAACATCCGCCTCGGAGCAGACAACCTGACGGTGAGTGACAAAGCAGCGCTCGATTTGCGAGATGATCAGCAGCGCCTTGTTGCGCGATCGCACGGGTATGGACAGGTCTCCCCGGATGGCCAGCTCCAGCGCGCTGATATCGCCGGACCCATCCCACTTCCAGGCTTCGCGGCTGTCCATCAGGGCGCCGATATCACCCATCAGCACCGTATTCCAGTCACTTTCACTGAGGATGACGCTGATGCAGCAAAGGGTGCTTCGCCCGGCGGAGTCTTTCTCGCCCTCGGTTATCCGCGTCAGAGCACGTCGGTGTCCCGGCAACTGCTGCGTGAAAAAGGCCGGATCCTTCCCCAGGCTCTTGTAGAACTTTGAGTCGTATGTCTGGCCGATGCTGAAAGCGCATCTCTCCAGGAGCCGGCAATCCTCGATGCTCACGCCCGGGGACCGCGCCAGCGTCGTGTACCCTTTGTATGAGCCGAATACGTGTCGTTCTATGTGCACAGCCGCTCCTCTTGCCCTCTTGTCAGAACCGGTAATAGATGATCAGTCCGACGACGACCGCCCCCACAAGGCAGATGAGCGCCACGGCCGCGATCAGCATACGAATCTGCGCTTTTTCCCTTCGCTCCCGCTCTCTCTCCAGCCGCTGAAGTTCCATCTGCATTTCCTCATTGCGCCGCTGCTGCTCCTCGAGTCTCTCGGCATGGTCGATCTGGTCGAGGCAGTAGAGCAGTGGCTTGTCGATGTTGATGCGCACCGAGTCCGGCTTGGGAATCTTGTTGCCATCGGCATCAAGGCTGCACTGCACGGCCGACACCTGGAAGATGGGGATCTTCTTCATGGTGCGGACCAGTGCCGGGAAGAAATGCCGCACAAACCCCACCGGCCCGCCGTGCTGATCCAGCAGGTGCTGATGCTCGTCGGACTTGGTCAGCACAAACACGATCGGCACATCACGCCCGTCGGGCCAGTTGTAGATGCGTTCCACCACCTGCACCAGCCCGAAATCATCCTCCACAGCGGCCTCGTGATCCTGCCCGGCCACCACCGCCGGGTCTACCAGCAGCAGGGCGGCCGCCGCCCGGTCGATGGTCTCCAGCAGCGGCTTTACCGTTTCATCATGCTGCTGGTCACGCACAAATGCCTTCGCGAAGATCTCGCCCTGGAAATCGAGCGTCACCATCAGGCGCTTTTTTCCATTGTGCTCGATCTCGAACTCCATCTGGTTGGAGCCCATGGTCGACTTGGGCCATCGGCCGTTCTTCAGGTCGTGGACGACATTTGCCAGCTCGCTGTGCACTCGCCCGGTGAGCGCCTTGGCGCACAGCCCGCCCGTGCGCCGCCATAGCATGTCGTAGAGCGTCGCGAGGTACACCGTCTTGCCTGACTGCGTTCTTCCGAGGATCACGATGCGGTCGTGCACCGGCAGTTCATCAGCGGGCGCCACAGGGGCGGCCGGTGGTGCGGGTGCTGGGGTGGCCTGCGGGGCTTCCTCGGGGTTCTCCTGAGGCGGGGCGGTACCGTCACTTCCGCCGGTCGGTGGAGGTGGGGGTACAGGAGGGAGGTCTGGCGGCAGCACCAGGAATTCCTCCAAGGTCATCAAGCGTGTGCCGTCGGTCAAGAGCACATCCTGTGCCAGCGATCCCTGTTGCGCCCACGCCCTGATCGTCGATGAGGTATACGGCCCGAACTCCGCATCTCCCCGTTTCAGCCGCCATATTGCCATTTCTCGCGAACTCACCGACATCGCAGCACCTGCCCCGCATTGGTTTACTCAATGATCGTCGTCAGATCTGTCTCCCATATTCCGCCGCCGACCGGGCGCAGTTTCGAGAGGTACTGACGCGTGACTGTCTCTCCCAGGTCGTTTTTTGCCCGCACCGGCGCCCTGACCAGGTACCATCCATTGCTGTATACCACCGTCACCAGCGGGCTGGAGTACGGTTCAAAGCGGGCGGAATCCGGGTGCTTCAGTCGATCGGTCAGGAACTTCTGGCTCATGACATAGGCGTCCTCCTTCAGCTCCTCGATAGCCAGCTGCTGCCGACGTCTTTCCTCGGCCGCCGCCAACGCGGCGAGACGCTCACGCTCCTGCTCCCGTCGCTGCTGCGAGCGCTCCAGGAGGATCTCGTCTCGCCGCTGTCGCGTTATCCATTCACCCTCGAAGCGGACGTACCCCTGGGCAATCATCTTCTCATCCGGGGTCATCCACTTGCCGTCATGCAGGACCAGCCCCTGGTCGGTGTTCCGGGCGGCCGTTGCCTCGTCCTCCGTCATCCACTGGCCCTTGTACTTCACCAGCCCCTTCGCCTCCTGCTCCAGGTCGAACTTCTGCTCGGGAGTCATCCAGCGATCGGCGTAATAGACGAGTCCCTTTGCGGTCATTTCCGCCACCAGTAGCTCGCTTTTCGCTTGCTTGTCGATTTCTCGAGCCTCCTGGAGGCGGGGATGCGGGCGAGCTACTTCCGGGAAGCGATCCATCAGCGCCATGGCCTGGGCGCAGCTGGCGCGGGCATCACTGAAGTTGCTTTCACGCACGGCCTGCCGGGCTTCATCAAGCAGGCGGGTGATCTGCGGGTCGAGCTGCTGCTCGGCATCGTGCCAGGCCGCTGCCACCGATGGCTCCACCCATTTGGCGTGCATGAGCACGAACCCGTTGGCGCCATACTGGATCTCCGGGCGGCGCATCAGCACCTTCACCTCTTCGATTTCCTCCGGCCAGTTCATACGCCGGGCAAGATCCTCCGCCTCGCCGAGGGTGGCCTTCGCCGCCCGGTACTCTCCCGCGTTCATCTCTTTGAGGGAGCGGGCGATAAGTGAGCGAAACTCCCCGTGCGCCTGGAACTGCTGTTGCTCCACGCGATATGAGCGGTAGCTGCTGTACCCGAGCAGCAGCAGGGGGATGAGAACCACCAGGACGGAGGCAAGCATGATGGCATGGCGAAGCTTCTTCGCTGCGACCGGTTCAGGGCCAGCCGGCTTGAGTTCAACGGCAGGCGGCAGCTCCGGCAGTTCTTCCTCGATCGAGTGACCATCCGGCCCAACGATTACCGCCCCGGTATATGCCGCGGGAAGGTCATCATCGTCCGGATTGTCATGCACCACCGCCATGGCGGCTGAGTCGCGGGCATCCAGATCGATCAGCAACTGGCCAGCGCGGGAGATGAGATCCAGCCGACACTGGTGGGGAAGGACAGTCCATTCCTGGCCGACGCGCTCCCCGGCGGTCAGCAGGGCCACGCCATCTGCGTCCAGCAGGCGGGTTCGCAAGATCCCTGCCTCGTGACGCAGCTCCAATTGTCGTTCCGCCAGCCATGGCAGAGGTACGCGCAGATTGCTGCCGCTGCCGCGACCCAGCACGACATGGCGCGCGCGAGTGTGGATGGTCTGTTTCTTTCCCTCGGCCAGGAGGGTGATCTCCAGCGAAGCCATCTCACCTTCCCTCTTGGACCCTACACATGCCCTTATACCTGCGCCACTGACCAGGTCATGTCAGTAAAAGCACGCCTTTTGCCTGTCTCCAACGGCTGCAATTCACGAGTTCGCCTGGCGGCATCCGGCACTGCATGGGCGCCTGCCCACAAGTATAACAGCTACTATCTTCAGATTTTAGTCCAAATGACGGCAAGTTGCTACCTTCCCGCCACGGCAAAATGCGGTAAGCACGAGGTTTACGGATAGATTCCCGGGGCGTTGAATTTGCCGCATCGCGATCTAGACTGATCGGTTCCTATGAAAATCAGCCTTGAATGGTTATCGCAGTATCTTCCCGGTGCGACCGACCCGGATGAGGCCGCCGCCGCACTTACCCATGCAGGCCTGCCTGTCGAGACGATCGAGCGTGTTGGTGACGACCACGTGCTCGACGTCGAGGTGACAAGCAACCGCAGCGACTGTCTTTCGTATATCGGAATCGCCCGCGAGCTTGGCGCACTTCTCGACCGGCCGTTCACCGTCCCGCAGAGCAACCTCAAGGAAAGCTCAACCGTCTGCTCCTCCGTTACCAGGGTGGATATCGAGGACCTGGATCTTTGCCCGCATTACACCGCCAGGGTGATCCGCGGAGTGCGGATTGGCCCCAGCCCCATCTGGATGCAGCGGCGCCTGCAGGCTATGGGGTTGCGCCCCATCAATAACGTGGCGGACGTGACCAACTATGTCATGTTTGAGATGGGCCAGCCGCTGCACGCGTTTGACTTTGACCTGCTTGAGCAGAATCGCATCG
>JAKORQ010000498.1 GCA_029777755.1 Planctomycetota bacterium | reverse complement strand
GAAGCTGTTCATCGACAACTGGCGCTGGAGCGGCATGCCGTTCTACCTGCGTACCGGGAAGTGCCTGAAGGAGAAGATCTCCGAGGTCGTGGTGCGTTTCCGCTCGCCACCGCTCACGCTTTTCCAGAAGCAGTGCGAATCGCCGGTGTATCCCAATGACCTGGTCATCCGCGTCCAGCCGGATGAGGGGCTTTCCTGGCGCCTCAACGGCAAGGTTCCCGGCGGCCAGATGAACATCAAGTCAGTTGCCCTTGATTTCTCCTATGAGGAGACGTTCCACGTAAAGCCGCCGGACGCCTACGAGCGGCTCATACAGGATGCCATGCTGGGCGACCAGACGCTGTTCATCCGTGCAGATGAGGTGGAATCCGCCTGGGAGATTATCGACCCGATCGAGGAAGCCTGGCGCAACGACAAGAGCGCGCCGGAGAAGTACGAGCCGGGCTCCTGGGGACCGCAGCGCGCCATCGAGCTTATCGAGCGTGATGGCCGACGCTGGTTCCAGGGTGGCGACGATGCCGAGCCGGTGATCGCCTGTCACCTTTGAGCCAGGAACTGGCGAACGGCGCTCTCATAGAGCTGTGGATCCTTCGCCAGGGCGAGAATATGCGCTGCGCCAGGGATGGTGAGTTCACGGCTCTTGCCGTCCTGTTTTGCCATCACCACCTGGCGCATGGCTTCAGCATCGCTTTGCTCGAGAAATTGGTCCTGCCCCGACTGCAGCAGCAGAACGGGGCAGGGCAGTTTTTTAAGCAGTTCCATTGGGGCGATTTCCTCGAAGCAAATTCCATATCGCCGCGACATGAGCCACATGGCCGGCGCCTGGAATATCATCCCCGGCAGCCCAAACAGGCGTGCATGGAGTCGGCAAGCCTTTCTGTAGTCTGCGTATGGTGAGTCGATGATGACGTCAGCGATGCGGCTATCAAGACAGGCCGCGGCCATCGCCGTTGCCGCCCCCATGCTGATACCCAGGAGCGTTATGCGCGAGCTGGCCAGCGGATAGTCCTCCCGCATCCGGTCGATGACCTGCGGGATGGCATGTCGCTCGAACCAGCCGGCCGTGCAGATGGCATCATCGGATTCGCCATGCCCGGGCTGGTCCAGCAGCAGGACGTTCACCCCGCATCGGCTGAGCATCGGCAGCCAGGCGGCCGCGCCAGCGCTCGAGTCGGCAAATCCATGCAGGACGATCACCAGGTGATTCGAAGGTGTCGGGTTGAGCACCAGAGATCCATGCAGGCCGATCCTCCTGCCAACGTAATCAACCTCGAACCTGATCTGCGTATAGGGAAACCCCAGGTCATCCGGATGGGCCCGTCCCAGTGCCAGTAGCGCTCGAATCGGCGAAAGCCGCGGCGGATGAAGCCGGGCACGCATCATCAACAGTACGACCGCGATCCAGGCGCAGGCAGCGGCGAAAAGCAGGGTTGCAGCAGCAGCGATAAACGTCATGGAATCAATTGCTTAGGAACATCTGACTCGCCCATGCCCGCGTCGATACCGTCTCGCCGCAGAATTTGGACACCTCTCTACCATTAGTTGAGCCTGCTGTCACTACCAGACAATATGTTGACCCGGCTCTGGCAGTGGGTACATTCTTGCGCAAGCATTGCCGCCGTTTGGTGTGCATTCCCGTCGGGATGGCGGCGGCCATTCGTCAATCCGGGCCCAAAGGGAGGCCAACGTGAAGCTAGCGGTTCCCCTTACTGTAATTGGTTTGTTGCTGACGGTTGGCTGTTCTCAGAGCCGGAAGGCCGAGCCTGAGCCTGCAGCTCCAGCATTGACGGAGTATGTCCCTCCGCCAGCTCCCGCACCCGCACCTGAGCCGGTCTACACCCCGGCGCCTGAGCCCGAGCCGATCGTGACGGCAATACCGCCCGCCCCCGATCCTCAGCCGGCCGTAAAGGCTCCCGTAGCCAAGCCCGCCCCGGCGAAGACCCCCAGCAGCCGCACCTATGTCGTCAAGAAGGGCGATACCCTCAGCGGCATCGCCAAGGCCAACAAGACAAGCGTTAAGCGACTGATGGAACTGAATCCCTCCATCAAGCAGGCCGACAAGATCTACGTCGGGCAGAAGCTGAGGTTGCCGTAAAACGGTATCCACCCCGGCAATCCTCGATGATTAAGCAGGCGGCATTCGATGCCGCCTGTATGTTTTCCCGTAACATCAACTCCAGCCGGTCGATTCATCCGGCGTAAGCAGGCGGTATACTCATGCAAATGCCGCAATCGCATCCACTTATCACCGAGACAGTCAGGACCAGCCGCCGCGCGGAGATGATCGACATCACCTCGCTGGTACAGCGATGTATCGATCGGCTGAGCGTCTCCGATGGCATCGTTGTCGTGCATGTACCGCATACCACGGCTGCTGTGACCATCAATGAGAACGCCGATCCGGATGTTCAGCATGATCTGCTGGAAAAGCTCTCGCGGCTCATTCCTCAGCGG
>JAKORQ010000497.1 GCA_029777755.1 Planctomycetota bacterium | reverse complement strand
GGCTTCTTATCAGTCCTCACGCGGAGATTGATCTGTGGATGTAGACCCGATTGTGGATGCCGTGCGCACGGCCGTGGGCGTGGATGGGCCTGTGCTGCTGCATGCGCCCTGTTTCGACGGCAACGAGCTTAAGTATGTCAGCGAGTGCATCACCACGGGGTGGGTTTCCTCTGCGGGGAGTTTTGTCACCGAGTTTGAGAAGAAGCTGGCCGAGTTTACCGGGGCTAAGTTCGCGGTAGCCGTGGTGAATGGGACATGCGCGCTGCACATTGCGCTGAAGCTGGCCGGAGTGATGCCGGGGGATGAGGTGCTCATGCCGTCGCTGACTTTCGTGGCGACGGCAAATGCGGCGGCCCACTGCGGGGCAGTGCCACATCTGTGCGATATCGAGCCGCGCACGCTCGGCCTGGATGCCGGCAAGCTGCGAGAACATCTCAACAGCGTGGCTGAGCGGCGCGATGGCGGCTGCTACAATCGGCAGACGGGCCGACGGATCGCGGCACTGGTGCCGATGCACACCTTCGGGCATCCGGTGGACCTCGATGGTGTGATGCAGGTGGCGCAGGAGTGGGGAATCCCGCTGGTGGAGGATGCGGCAGAGTCGCTCGGTTCGTACTACAGGGGAAAACACACAGGCCTGTTCGGGCGCATGGGCGTACTGAGCTTCAACGGCAACAAGACGATCACCACCGGCGCCGGCGGCGCGATCATCACCGATGACGAGCATCTCGCGAAACACGCCAAGCACGTGACGACCACGGCCAAGCTGCCGCATGCCTGGGAGTTTGTGCATGATGAGGTGGGCTACAACTACCGCATGCCCAACCTGAATGCGGCACTGGGCGTGGCGCAGCTCGAGCGGCTGCCGGAGCTGCTGCGGCAAAAGCGCGTGCTGCTGGAGCGCTACCTGCAGGCGTTCGCCGGTATCTGCGGGGCGCGGATATTCACCCAGCCGGAGAACTGCGAATCGAACTACTGGCTGCAGACACTGGTACTGGATGAGCCGGACATGGGCTTGCGCGACGCGGTGCTGAAGGCACTGAATGACTCTGGACTGCAATCCCGCCCGGTCTGGCGGCCGATGCATCAGCTCGCGATGTACAGGCAGTGTCCGCGGATGGACCTGGGCTGCACGGAAGACATGGCAAAGCGGATCATCAACGTGCCGAGCAGCCCATTCCTGGTGAAGTCTGGGAGATGTTGATGAAGCGAGCACTGGACATCCTGGTATCGATGGTGTTGCTGGGACTATCCCTGCCGCTGACGATCCCCATCTGCATCATCCTGAAGTTCACGGGAGAGAAGCGAATATTCTTCCGCCAGGAACGTATTGGGCTGGGCGGCAAGCCGTTCCAGTTGCTCAAGTTCACGACGATGATGGACAGTGTCGCGAACCGTCCGGATGGCGGGCTGGTCCTGGATACTGACCCGGAGGTGTTCTGGTTTGGCCGGATTCTGCGGAAAACGAAGCTGAACGAGGTGCCGCAACTGCTCAATGTGCTGCGAGGAGATATGAGCCTGGTAGGCCCCAGGCCGCTCACCATGAAAAGCTTCTGGCGGTACAAGCCGGAGGTTCAGGAGGCGATATCAAGAGTCAGGCCCGGACTGACCGGAATCGGTTCCATCGTGTTCCGCGACGAGGCGGGACTGATAGCAAGATCCAATCTCGACAGGAACCGATGCTACGAGGAGATTATCCTTCCGTATAAGGGAGCGCTCGAGCAGTGGTATACGAAGAACGCCTCGCTCCTGACCGATTTGCAGCTGCTCGCGATAACGGCATGCGTGGTACTTTTTCCAAATGTTCGTCTGCATGAACGTGTGTTTCCTTCTCTGCCAAAGCCTCCGGTATCGCCGGCAGACACGCAGGTTGCGGGAGAGAAGGATTAGGCGAAACGGTGCGGTGGTATGAACG
>JAKORQ010000052.1 GCA_029777755.1 Planctomycetota bacterium | reverse complement strand
CGATGTGCTTGACGGCGGCGCCGGCAACGACCGCATGGACGGCGGGTTGGGCGATGATGAGTTCTACGGCGGGGATGGCGTCGACACTGTCTCTTACGCCCAGCGAACCGCTGACCTGAGTCTGTACATCAGCGGAGTGGCCGAGAGCGGGGAGGATGGCGAGTTTGACCTGATCTTCCCCGACATCGAGGTAATTCGCGGCGGATCGGGCAATGACCTGATCGTCGGCTCGGATAACCATGAGCGCCTGTTCGGCATGGCCGGCAATGACACGCTCATCGGCGGATGGGGCAACGACACGCTGGTCGGCGGCGATGGCTTCGACACGGCCGACTACTCCGCCCGCGATGGCGTGCAACAGCTGCGCATCGGCGAGCCGTCGGGCGTGCCCGGCGAGTTCGACATGATCCGCGAGGATATCGAGGCGCTGATCGGCGGATCAGGCCCCGACTGGATTCAGGGCAGCGACGCTGACAACCTGCTGATCGGCGGTCCCGGCAATGACACCATCATCGGGTTTGGCGGCAACGATACGCTGATCGGCGGGGAAGGCGCCGACCACTTCGGTCACGACCCGGCAGGCGGACCAACAGCGGAATTCGCTGACGCCGGCGATGACGTGATCTTCACCAACGACGTCGACAACAACGACGATGGCGAGGTCGACATCATCACCGATATCCTGGGCCTGAACAGTTACAACTACAGCCTGACCGACCCCGACCAGATCCTGGGGCTGGTGTGAGCCTCACCTGCTGATCTGCCTACCTAACGCAAGCGGGCGGCCAACTTGCCGCCCGCTTTGCTTTCCTGTCGCTCGAAACTCCATCTACTCAACATCCAGGTTGTTCAAGTAATCCTCCAGCACCTTCTGGCGGGTATTGATCTCCTGCTGCAGGTTGTCGATCTCCTGCATCAGCGTGGTCACCTGCTCATCGATCGTCTGCATTCGCTTGACCTGGTGCTGGTAGAACTCCATGTTAATGGCCTGCGCGCCAAGCGCCTTGATGTTCTCGCGGACGTTGGCCAGGTTGGTCTGGGCATCAGACAGCCGGCGGCGAGTCTGCTCCATCCGCCGCTGAGCCTCTACAACGGCCTGCTTGAGCTGAGCGGCGCGAACGAGGGCATCGCGCACCTTTTGCGGGATTTGGCCACTTCGGCTGTACCAGTTCACCTGCTCCAGGTCGAGCGGAAGGATAGCCATCGCCTCCCAGGCAGTCCGCTCCTCCTGCACTACCAGGCTCGCCTGCTTGCCGGCCGGGGCGACCAGCTCAAACCGATATAGCTCATCGGTCGTCTCCATCGCCCGCTCCGGGGCAACCAGCTTCCAGTTCTTACGGAAAGGATGCTCGATGATGAGCGTCTTGTCGGCATCACCCTTATTCTCGGCCTTGTACTCCTGCGAGAAGACGTACTTGCGCGCGATGTGCAGTGTGCCCTTCACGATCTTGCCGGTTAGGATCGACTCCTCCTGCTTGTGCGAGGTTGAATCCATCAGCACCTTCAGGTCGATGCCGTAGCTGATGAGCCGATTCTGTCCGGGCGGCAGGTCAGAGATGCGGGCGTCGCCGCCGTAGGCGCCGTTCTCGATGACGGTGATCGGGCCATTGAGCAGGTGCTTGCCGGTGGTGTTCTTCAGGATCGCGCCGTTGAGGGGATGGCGGGCCAACGTCGCGGCATTGTAGATGCTCACGCGACGGGCCTCGATCTCATCAGCGATGATCGGCAGCATCGCCGACTTCTGCCGCGAAAGCGTCACCGGCACACCGACTGTGTACTGGAACAGTTCGCCAAGATTGGTGGCGGAAGCGGCCGACACCACGCCGGAAGCATCCAGTGCCTCGCGCTCGGCCGACTCGAAGGCCAGCGCCTTGCCGGCAAGGTCATTGCGCACCGTCCTGCTGCGTGCTGCCCTCGCCTCGTTCTGTGGCGCCGCCGGTGTCGCGGGCGCCATGGGAGCATCGGCGATTCCGGCCCAGGAGGACATGCCCGCCTCATACTGGCGCGGCCTCAGGCTGGCGTACAGTTCCGGCTGCACCTCGGGGCGCGGGACGTACAGCGGCTGGTACAGGTCCTGCACGAAGCTGATCGGCCGGCCGGACACCAGTGAAAGCTGCACATCGTTCCAGTCGGTGTCGGTCTGGTTCTCGATGATGGCCCAGCCCTGGATGAAGGAGCTATCCTTCTCACCCAGCAGCAGGCGATAGCTCGTCTTCCACACCGGCGTCTCGATGACGTAGCCGATCTTGACGCGGCGCTGGCCATCACCCACGAAGTTGATGGTGACCGGCTTCTTGTCCTTGTCGCGCGCCTGGGCCAGTGCCCCGAGTGCCTTGTTAAGCTCCTGCTGGAGCCGCTTATCCTCAAAGGTGACGAAGCGCACTGAAGGAAGGCGGACGGCCGTCATGCCGCTGTCGGTCAGGAGATTCAGCACGTCTATCTCCTGCAGGTCGCCCTTCTCTCCTGAAGGGATCTTTTCCACCTCTACCCCCACCACGGTCCCGACGACCTCTCGACCGTCGATCAGCTCGCAGCGAACCTTCGCCCCGCGCAGCTGCTTGAGCAGCTCCGAACGGGAGAGGTTGTTCGAGACATCGACCTGGAAGCTCTTGAGCAGCTTGCCCAGCGGATCCAGCGACGGATAGGTGATCGCCGTGACCTGCCCATTGTCCAGGTCCTGGAGAACCAGGCTCTTCAGCAGATCATTGATCTGTTCCGTCTTGAAGCGGATCTCGGTTGAGGCGTTGCCCTCGACCGTGCCGTGGTGCTCGAAGTAGCCGACACCGGAGGAATAGAGCACCACCAGCTTGACCGGCACCTCGGTCTGATCGGCCGCGGCGAGCGCTTCAGCCGGCCTGGCTGGATCACCTGCAGGAACCTCATCCGTCTGCCCAAGCACCGGCACGGCGGATACCGCGAGCATCAAAGCTCCCAGACACCCGATGGAGAACAGCGACAATGCCATAACCACACTCCTTTGCCTGTATCGACGCCGAGCCAGCCAGAAAGTTTCACGAGAAAAGCGAAAGCCACAGATGGGGCACCGATGAACACAGATGGATCTGTTGATTGCTGATTGACTTAAGTCACGTAGACAGGAATCGCCGCAAGACACCAGTCAATCAACAATGAACAATCAACACTCCTGATCCATCTGTGCAACCAGTGCCCCACTTGAACCGGACGCGATCGAGTCGCGAGTTACCAGTGAGCTACTTAATCTCCCGCATCTTTACCGCTGCGCGGTTTTTGGCGGCGACTACCGCGGCTTCCAGCACTCGCTGGGTTTCATACGCGTCGTTGAAGTCGGCCAGCGGGACTACCGGCTCCTTGCCGGCCAGTTCCTGCAGCATGTCGTACGTCTGGTTCACGAACGTGTGCTCGTAGCCCAGCGGGTGAGCGGTGGGCCAGAAGGCCTCGGCGTACGGGTGCTCGCCGGGAACCGACGCCTGTATCTTCGTCCAGCCCTGCATCTTTCGCGGGAGCGTGGCGTCGAAGAAGTAGAGGTTGTTGAGGTCCTCAAAGTTGAAGTAGATCGAGCCCTTCTCGTAGTTCAGCTCAAGCCCGTGCTTGTTCTCGTCGCCGGTGGCAAAGCGGGTCGACTCGAAGCTGGCCACCGCGCCCGACTTCATGCGCGCCAGGAACAGCACAGTGTCATCGACGCCGACCTTGCCCTTCTTGCCGCTCGCCTTGGCGCCCGAGGCGATGCCAGCGCCGGCCGTCGCCGTGGGAATCATGCGCTCCTTGATGAACGTCTCGGAGATCGCACCGGACACCTCGACGAACTCATCGCCGGTGATGAAGCGGGCCATGTCGATGATGTGGGCGCCCAGGTCACCGTGCGAACCGGAGCCGGCCGCGTCCTTGTCGAAGCGCCAGACCAGCGGCACATCCGGCGAGGCGCCCCAACCCTGCAGGTAAAACGCACGAATGTGGTACAGCCGACCAAGGTCCCTCTCGCGCACGATCTGGTACGCCAGCGCGATGGCCGGCACACGACGATAGGAGTATCCCACCCACGCCTTCACCCCGCGGGCCTTTCGCGCGGCATCGCGCATGGCGCGGGCGTCGGCAAGCGTGGCCGCCAGCGGCTTCTCGCACAGCACATGCTTGCCGGCCTCCAGCGCCGCGATGGTCATCTCGCGATGCTGGTTGTTGGGGGTGCCCACGTCGACCAGGTCGATTTCCGGGTCGGTCACGCTCTCACGCCAATCGGTGGAAGCCTTCTGCCATCCCCAGCGCTTCGCGAATGCCTGCAGATCGGCGGCATTGCGTCCAACGACCGTGTGCATGACGGGGTGGATATCCACATCCCAGAACTTGTCCACCTTCAGGTAGGCGTTCGAGTGCGCCCTTCCCATGAAGCGATACCCGATCATGCAGATATTCAGCTTATCCTTGGACGGCATAGCTCCTCCCATGTGTTTTGTTGCTGGCCCGGGACTGATGAATTGCAATCCCCGCGACCTCCTTATGCCCAGAAACGAGCCACAATCATGCCCTAACGGCAAGCATCAGACAAGCACATCCAGCCCGTCATCCATGTCGATCAAGTCCTCGGCCGGGTTGGCTTTTATCTGCTCGGCGATGCCATCGCTGGCAAGGACGGTATCCCTTCCCACGCCCGCGACGAAGGTATCGATCCCTCCCTTGCCGATCAGGATGTCGTTGCCGAAGTTGCCATGCAGGAGGTCATCCCCCTCGCCACCGACCAGCGAGTCATCACCATCGCGGCCGAAAAGCGAATCATTGCCCAATCCGCCCTGCAGCGTGTCGTTGCCATCGCCACCATCGAGCAGGTCATTGCCATGGCCGCCAAAGATGCGGTCCATGCCCTCCTCGCCATAGACGATGTCATCGCCTCCGCGCGCCTCGATGTAGTCTCCACCCCGTCCGCCGCGAATCAGGTCATTGCCATCGCCGGAGATGATGGTATCGCGACCAGCGCCGCCGCCGATGGTTGCATTCAGGCTCACGCCCTGGATGTCGATGTAGTCGTCGCCGCCAACGGCATTGATGCGGACGCCCTCGATGGCCGCGGCCGAGACGCGATGAACAATGCCGTTGAGCTGGATGAGAAGTTGCGAGGCGCCGGAGCGCTGAATCGAGATCTCATCGCCGGCCATCGTCCCGATCACCTGCAGCACGCCGGCGCTGACAGTGCCGATGGTGTCGCGTGCCTCGATCATCCTCACCCCCGTGGTGCCGGAGGAGAGCATGATGGTGCCGCCGCCGACAACGATGTCGTTCACCACGGTCTGCGTAAGGGCAAACTCCCCAAGCGACGAGAGCGAGCCGGGATTGATGGCATTGAGAACGTGGACGCTATTGGTGGTGGCGACGAACAGGTTCGCCCCGGAAAGGTCAATGCCGCGAATCGACTGGTTGGCCAGCGCAGGCTCATCGCTCAGCAGCGCGGGATTTCCTGGGTTCTGGGCAATGTTGTAGGAGTAGATGCCGTTGCCGCGAGTGGCGACATACAAAAAGCCGCCTTGCTGCTCCAGCCCGACAACCTCAAACCCCGCGAGAGTGGTGCTGACCAGAACCGGGTTGGCCGGGTTGGCGATGCTGACCGCGCGGAAACCACGGGTGAAGTCGGCCGCATAGAGGGCATCGCCCACGATCTCGATGTCGCTGGCGCCGATGTTGGAAAGTCGCGAAACAAGCGTCGGGTTGGACGGGTTGGCAACATTCACTATCGACAGCGAAGTAGCCGTGCCGACATACGCCAGATTGTCGCGCACCACCACCGCCGAGATATTCTCTGGGCTGGGGAACACCGCGAGACTGCGGATGCTGTTCAAGTTGCTGACATCGAGGATCTCCAGTCCGCGGGCCGAGCCGACGAACACAAGGTTATCGCGCACGGCGACTTCAAGGGCAGCGGACGCCGTCTGGAAGCGGGCCAACTGCACCGGCGCATCGGGACGGGACACGGAATAGATGCTCAGGCCAAACTCCTGGTCGGCCACGAACACCCTGTCCCCCACCCGCACGCTGGCCAGCGCCGCACCAGGAGTGTCCAGCAGCGCATGTTCCGCAAACGTCACCTGAAACAATCTGCGATTTTCGAGAGGCTCACAAGCAACTACAGCGCAAGTCCTGTTGATGTGCATAATCCATCCTTCTCTAACTCTTTGACCTGCCCCCCGACACTGGTAGCTTAGCAGTGAGTCGCCGTTGCATCCAACCTAAATCAACCACGCGCGAGAACGCCGGCCGGCACAACCAGACATCAACGTGTATCTGCCCCATCACGTGATGCGCAAGGTTCATCATCGCTCTTCGTCACGCACTTTGTGAACGCACCGGCGGCCAGCACTGCCAGCATCGGCTCTGCCGGCAGGCGGTAGCGCATCGATCCGACCGACAGCGCATGGGTGAGCGTGATGATGATGGCCGGCGCCAGCAACAGCAGTCGGCCGCGCCACGGTATTGCGCTGCACAATATCCCTGCCAGTGCCGCGACGAACAGCGGCAGCGTGTACAGCAGTCCCACCGCACGATACAGCGGCCGGGAAAACTGCTCCGACAGCGGTACCGGGCTCCAGGTGCGCAATGTCTTGGCGATGCCGAGCCGCAGCGTTCGCGTCGGGTCAGCGAACATCTGCTCGCGAGCCAGCCCGTTAAGGTGCCTGTCGCGCTCGACCTCGCTCATCTGTCCAAGTTCAGGCATCTGCTGCACGAAGCGCTGGTCGCTGGCGCCGGTGGCGCCTGGATGGATGCCGTCGTAGAAGGTGATGCCGCCGTTGGTGGTCAGCCAGATGGGCTCACCCAGGACCTGCTCGTTGCGCAGCGCCCAGGGAACCAGCAGCACGATGGTGGCTACCACGCCGATCGCCGCGTACGCACCGGCCGCGAGGATGCGCTTGCCGCCCGGCGAATTGAGCGCTGCTCCCGCCGCCCCCAGCGCCGCCGCCATCGGCGCGCCAGATGGCCTGACATGCACGGCCGCCGCCGCCAGCAGGATCCCCCACACCAGCCCGGCCGGGCGCGCAACCAGGCAGACCGCCCATGCCAGCAGCGCCACGTACATCGTCTCACTCAGTACCAGCGCACAGAAGTAGACCATCAGCGGATTGAACAGCACCAGCGCCATGGCGATCAGCGATCGCCATTCACTGAGCCATCGCCGCGCCAGCAGGTAGATCGCCAGCGCAGAGGAGATATCGAGAAAACACTGCACGACCTGGATGACGCGAACATCGCCGCCGCACATCGCCACCAGCAGCGGATAGCCGACCGTGCGCGAAGAGAAGATCTTCTGCCCAAAGCGCGGATCCTCAAACCAGAATCCCTCGCCCTCAAGCAGATTGCGCCCGGCCTGGAGGTATTCGAGTTGATCCGGCAACGCCGCCAGCGCCTCGGCGTCCACCGGGCGCGACAACGCCCATCCCAGGCGCAGCGCCAAGGCAAGCAGGACAAGCGCGATGATGACCAACCACTTCCGGGACAAACAACCTCCGTTGTCGCCCCAGTATACCGACCCCGGCCAAGAGGCAATGCGATGGTAACGCGCCGCGAGCCAGGGACTCCCGCTCAAGTCAAACCTGCCTCGATCTGCCCCGGCCGTTTAGGTCATCACCCCCAAGCCGCCATCGGGATCAATACGTGATTAAGCTCAGCAGTCGCCGAGCTGAGCCGCGCCCTTAACTCAATGCCGCATTCCCAGTGAGATTAAGTTGGCGGCTTTGTGCTTAAAGCACGAACCTGCTTGCGCATGATGGGCGGCGCAAAAAACCGCGGCCGGTGGTCGCAAAACCTGACCACCGGCCGCCAGTTGGTTACGAGTACTGTCTCGAAGGCTCCTGATGTCCTTACTGACCGACCTCGACGCGGATGTAGTTCTCCAGGGTGCAGCCATTCTCCTTCAGGAGCTGGGAGATGCTCTTGGAGTCATCCTTCACGAACTTCTGGTCCAGCAGAGCCTTCTCCTCGAAGAAGACGCGCATCTTGCCCTCGGCGATCTTCTCGGCAATGTTCTGCGGCTTGCCGCTAGCCTTGGCCTGCTCGACGGCGATCTCCTTCTCCTTGGCCACGAGGTCGGCCGGGATCTGTTCACGGCTGAGCGCCAACGGCTTGGCCGCGGTGATGTGCAGGCACAGGTCCTTGATCAGTTCATCGCTGGGGTTGCCGCTGAGGGCCACCACCACCGCCACCTTGCCGGTGTAGTGGTTGTAGACGCCAACCTTGCCCTCGCTCTTTACCGAGGCAGTGCGGGCAAGCTGGATGTTCTCGCCGGTCTGCTGGGCGGCATTCACCAGCAGGTCCTTGATCTCGGTGTTCTCGGAGAGATTGGCCGAGGGGTTCTTCAGCAGCTCGGCGACGCCGATCTCAAGAACCTTGCCCACCAGCTCGCTCTTGGCGGCGAAGTCGGTGTTGCACTTGATCTCGACGACCACGCCCGACTTGCCATCGGCGGAAACGCCCGCCAGCACGCGGCCTTCATTGGCGGCGCGCTCGGTCACGGAGGTCTTTACGCCCTTCTTGCGGAAAAACTCGATCGCCTTCTCGATATCGCCGCCGCACTCCGTCAGGGCCTTCTTGCACTCCATCATGCCCAGGCCGGTCTTGCTTCGCAGTTCGTTAACCAGTTTCGCTGTAATCTCTGCCATTTGCTCTGTTCCTTTGTCTTCAAATGAGTGCTGAAAAGATGAATGCTGAAGGATGAAGGATGCGCTACATCCCTCATCCTTCGGTGTTTTCATCCTTGTCTGTTCAGGCCTGCGGAGCCTGCTGGGCCGACTGCTCGGGAGCGGCTTCCGGAGCGGGGGCTGCCGGCTGCTGAACCTCTACCGCGGGGTTCTCAACCTTGGGCAGTTCCTCGGCCTTCTCGCCGCCATCAGCACGAGCCGTCACGCGGCTGGAGCGACGACGCGGCTGAGGAGCGGCATCCTCCTTCTCGGGACGCATCTGCTTGGCCTCGATGATGGCGTCGGCCAGCTCCCTGACGATGATCTCAATGGCGCGCATCGCATCGTCGTTGCCGGGGATCGGCAGGTCGATCGGATCCGGATCGCAATCGGTGTCCACCAGAGCCACGGTGGGAACGCCCATCTTGCGGGCCTCCTTAACCGCGATGTGCTCGCGGCGGACGTCGACCAGGAACATCAGCCCGGGCATCTTGTCCATCTTGCGGATGCCATCGAGGTTGGTCCTGATCTTGTCCATCTCACGCCGCAGCGTGGACTTCATCTTCTTGGAATAGCTCTCGATCTCGCCGGTCTCAAACAGCTTCTCAAGCTGCTCGAGGCGCTGCAGGCGGGAGCGGATGGTGCGGAAGTTGGTCAGCGTGCCACCAAGCCAGCGCTCGGAGACAAAGTGCATCCCGCAGCGGCGGGCCTCATCCTCAATGGCATGGCGGGCCTGGCGCTTGGTGCCCACAAACAGCACGTCGCGGCCGCTGGCCACCACCTGCTGGACCAGCTTCTTTGCACGCAGCAGGCCCTTCAGGGTCTCGCGGACGTCGATAATGTGAATCTGGTTACGCTTGCCGTGGATGTACGGCGCCATCTTCGGGTTCCAGCGGCTGGCCCGGTGACCAAAATGTACACCAGCATCCACCAACGCCTTCACCAACTCGGCTTGGGACATCGCCATTGCAGTATCTCCTGAGATATCTCGTACACCGGCCGGTCCGGAAATGGACAGCTCAGCCGGCAGCCCGAGCGACTTGTCGCCTGCCAGGTGAGGGACTCGTCACTTTGGGGCTTAAACCCTGCAGGATTGACGTAGAAGCCACCTTGGGCCGCACAGGCAACCTGCATAACAAGAGTACAGAGCCCATGGACGGGCTCCCGGTCCCTGGCGAAACCGGACCGACAATACTACTCACACGGATCAATTAGGCAAGGCATCGCAAATCGCGACTGCATCGGCTGGCGTGCCCAGCCGTCCGGCGCCGAGCGCCGGCCGGCCATTACCAGTCGCCGTAAGAGCCATCCTCCTGCGTGTAGGTGGGGTTGTCCCACTCACCGGCGTGGGCTCCCGCCTTCACCTTCTCCTCATCCACCTCAATCCCAAGCCCCGGCCCGGTAGGCAGCTCGATGTAGCCGTCCTTCAGCTTGAAAGGCGTCTTCAGGTAGTCCTCGCCGAGCGTGACCTGCTCCTGGCAGAGGAAATTGGGGATGCATGCGTCCACCTGCAGCGATGCGGCCAGCGTGATCGGCCCCAGCGGGCAGTGCGGCGCCACCGCGATGTTGCGCGACTCGGCCATCGCCGCGATCTTGCGCAGCTCGAATATGCCGCCACAGTGCGAAATATCCGGCTGCACGATCGACACCACCTCCTGCTCGATGATCTCCTGGAACTGCCAGCGGGTGACCAGCCGTTCGCCGGTGGCGATCGGGACGGTGGTGGAACTGGAAATGCGCTTCAGCGCCAGCAGGTCGCCAGGAAGCACCGGCTCCTCGACAAACATCGGGCCATACGGCTCCAACGCCCGGCAGATCTGGATGGCAAACGGCGGTGCGACGCGCCCATGCAGATCGACAGCCAGGTCGATCTCTGGGCCGGCCAGCTCGCGCATCTCCTTGAATGTATCGACGATCTTCGCCAGCTTAGCCGGGTTCTCCACCATGCGGAAAGGCCCCGGCGGGCTGATCTTGTAGGCCGAGAATGGCCGCTCGCCAAAGAGGATGGTGGCACGCGGGCGATAGTCGTTGGGGCCTTCCGTGCCAAGGTGCCCGTAAACGCGGATCCTGTCACGCACATGCCCACCGAGCAGTTGGTAGACCGGGACGTTCAGGCTCTTGCCCAGGATATCCCACAGGGCATGCTCGATACCGGAGATGGCGCTCATGATGACCGGCCCGCCGCGATAGAAGCTGCCGCGGAACATGGTCTGCCACAGATGCTCGATCCGGCGGGGATCCTGGCCGATGATCATCCGGCCAAGCTCGTGGACGCACATCTCCACCGTCTTGGCCTTGCCCTCGAGCACCGGCTCGCCCCACCCGACAATGTCCTTGTCGGTATGGATTTTCAGGAAAAGCCACCTCGGGCGGACATGAAACGTCTCCAGTCGCGTTATCTTCATGGCGTGATATTGTGCCATCCGATGAGCCTGCTGCAATTCCGGTGCTCCCGGCTATCATGTCGGCCTCAAGTGGCCGCTTTAATAATCGTGCTATTGACCATTTTCCCCATGATGAGCGACACAGCTTCTGCCCAGACGGATCTTCGTGTCATGTCCTTCAACGTGCGCTGCGCCCCGGCCAACGATGGCATCAACAACTGGGCGAACCGCAGGGAACTTTGCCTTAAAACCATCCGCGACTGGAAACCCGACCTGCTGGGGACGCAGGAGGCGGTGGAAACGCAGTATGAGGCGCTGGTGGCCGGGCTGCCGGAAATGCAGATCGTGGGCGTGGCCCGTGATGACGGGAAAAGAAAAGGCGAATGGTCGGCCCTGCTGTTTCGTCCTGACCGTTTTGAGCTGATCGACAGCGGCACCTTCTGGCTGTCGGAAACGCCGGATGTCCCGGGCAGCAGATCCTGGGACTCCTCCCTCCCGCGTATCTGCACCTGGGCACTGCTGCGCGACAAACAGGCCGGGCGCGAACTTTTGTGCGCCAACACCCACCTGGACCACGTCGGCAAAATCGCCAGGCAAGAGTCAGCCAGGCTGATCGCAAGGAAGTTGCCCGAACTGGCCAGGGGCGCACCGGTAATCCTCATGGGCGACTTCAACGCATATGAGGATGAAAGCTCCTATGCAGCTCTCACCAGCCCGCTGGGAGGCTTCATCGACACCTACCGCCAGCTCAACCCCACGCGCGGCGAAGACGAACTCACCTACCACGCCTACACCGGCAAGAAAAACGGCTCCCGCATCGACTACATCCTGCACACCAACCAGCTAAGGACAGTGGAAGCCCAGATCATGCACACCCCTGCCACCAACGGCGTTTACCCGTCGGATCACTACCCGATCACGGCGATCGTCGGCTGGAAGTAGGAGAAGCAGAGCTTCCGCCGGAACGGCGGGAGTTCGGATCGGCGAAAGTAGCCTGATGCACGTTGACCGACATCGAGAGGCCAACGCTTGCTCGGATACATACTCGCTTCATGGTTCAGATGGGCGTCAATTCAGTTCATCCAGTCGAGGATCGCCTTACCTCCCGCGCCTCAATCGCCAATCGAAAATCCCCTTTACCTTATCCCCACCTGCATATTCATCTCCACCTGCGTTCTGTGGAGCTTGGCATAGACGCCGTTCTCCTTGTTGACCAGCTCATCGTGCGTGCCGATCTCCACCACTTTGCCCTTCTCCAGCACCACCAGGCGGTCGGCCGCCTGCAGCGTGCTTAAGCGATGGGCAATGGCGATCGTCGTCCTGCCTTCCACCAGGCGATCCAGCGCTTCCTGGATCTGCTTTTCGGTCTCCGTATCGACCGAGCTGGTAGCCTCATCGAGGATGAGGATCTTGGGATCATGCAGGATGGCTCTCGCGATGCTGATGCGCTGGCGCTCGCCGCCGGACAGTGACTGCCCGCGCTCGCCGACGATGGTGTCGTAGCCATCCGGGAAGGAGACGATGAAGTCATGCGCATTGGCCGCCTTGGCTGCCCGGATGACATCCTCCAGCGAAGCGTCGGGATTGCCGTAGCGGATATTGTCGGCCACTGTGCCGTGGAACAGGTACGGCTCCTGCAGCACCACGCCCACCTGTCGCCGCAGCCACTTCACGTCGTAATCGCGCAGGTCGATGCCATCCAGCAGGATCTGCCCATCGGTCGGATCGTAAAAGCGGCAGACCAGGTTCACCATCGTAGTCTTGCCGGCGCCTGATGGTCCGCACAGCCCGATCATCTCCCCAGGCGAAATCTCCAGTGTCACCTCGCGCAACGCCGGCTGGGCGCCCTCATATGAGAAGGAGACATTGCGAAACTGGATCCGTCCCTGCACGCCTTCCTTCCGGACCGCCTTCGCGCCGGAGTAGATCTCCGGCGGCGTATCCAGCACCTCGAAGACGCGCTGAGCGCTGCTGGCCGCCCGCGTCACCATGCGGTTGGAGTTGGCCAGCTCCAT
>JAKORQ010000496.1 GCA_029777755.1 Planctomycetota bacterium | reverse complement strand
ATGCTCTTAGCCATGCAGTTTGTCGATCTGGGTCGCATGAAGTACCGCCCGGCGTGGGACCGGCAGCTTGTTGAGCACGAGCGCGTGCTCGGCGGCGGCGAGGAAACGGTTCTGTTCGTGGAGCATGATCCGGTGATCACCTTCGGCCGGCGCCCCGGCGTTGCCCGCAACCTGCTCGCATCCGATGAGCAGCTCGCGAAGCTCGGCGTGGAGGTGGTCGAGTCAGATCGTGGCGGCGACATCACCTTCCACGGCCCGGGGCAGATCGTGGTCTATCCCATCATCCGCCTGAATGACCATCACCTGTCGGTGGGCGGGTACGTGCATCGCCTGGAGGATATCGTCATCGATTGCCTTTCGCGGCTTGGCATCACCGGGGCGACGAAGGATCCGTGCGCCCCGGGTGTGTGGACGCCGCGCCCGGGGGATGGCAAGCTCGCCAAGGTCTGTGCCGTCGGCGTGCGTATCCGCAAGGGGGTGTCGATGCATGGCATAGCCCTCAATGTCACCACCGATCTGCGCTACTTTGACCTGATCGTGCCCTGTGGGCTGGTGGGGCGGCCGGCGACATCTCTCGCGCAACTGGCCCCCGAGGTGAACTGGTCGGCCGACGCCGTGAAGGCGGAGCTGCGCGAGTCGTTCAAGAGACTGCTTTCATCCGGATCGGCCGATTGACCTTCGCGAGAAACGTTGAAACAAGAGGGAATGAGAATGCTATCTGGTCGGGAATTGATCGCGGACATCGAGACCTGTGAGGTTCGCCCAGGGCAGTGTGCCTTCTGGTGGCTGGGACAGCATGGGTTTGCCCTCAAGCTGGGAAAGACGGTGCTGTATGTTGATGCATATATCACGCCGTCGAAGGCGCGCAACGTTCCGCCGCTGCTCAAAAGCGAGGAGATCACCAATGCGTCCGGTGTCCTGGGCACGCACGACCACAGCGACCACATAGATCGTCCCGCCTGGCCGGGGATTGCTGGCGCATCACCCAATGCCATCTTTGTCGTACCCAGGCGCGTGCGCGAGAAGGTGTCGACGGATCTGGGTATCCCCGCGGAGCGCATCGTTGGCCTCGATGAAGGGATTGAGACAAGCATCGGCGAGGTGAAGATCACCGCGGTGCCGGCGGCCCACGAACTGCTCGACATCGATGATACTGGCGCGAGTTTCTATCTCGGCTATATCATCCAGGGCAATGGCTTCACGGCGTATCACGCCGGCGACACATGCATCTACGAGGGGCTGCAGACGAAGCTGAAGAAATGGAAGTTTGACCTGGCTTTCCTGCCGATCAATGGCCGGGATGCCGCCCGCCTCAAGCGCAACTGCCTGGGAAACATGACCTTCCAGGAAGCCGTCGACCTGGCCGGAGCGATCCGCCCGCAGCTGACGATCCCGACTCACTTTGAGATGTTCAACGGCAACACCGAGAACCCCGAGCAATTCATGGACTATCTCAAGATCAAGTACCCGGATCTGCGTGCCCAGATCCCGGTGCATGGCCAGCGGGTGATCGTAAGCGCGTAAGGCGGCTGGAGCAGAATGTTGAGCAGCTCTAGTCTTCCTTTGGCTTGCGATAGCGGAACTGGTTGCGAAACGCCACCGGCGATATCCCCATCTCGCGCTTGAAGGCGTTGCTGAACTGCGAAGCAAACGCGTAGCCGCAGGCGTCGGCGATGTGAGGCATGCTCCAGTCGGTGCCGATGAGCAGTTGCCTGGCGCGGTCCATGCGCACTCGGGTGATCTCCTCGTGTATGGTGCGCCCCAGCACCCTGTGGAAGCGAATCTCCAGCGAGCGCCGCGACACTGCCAGTCGGCGAAGTACATCGCTTACCTTCAGCGCCCCGGTGGGGTGATTGCGAATGTAGCGGATGGCGGCCGCCACCTCCGAGTCATCCACTGCAAGCAGATCCGTGGAGCGCCGTAGAACTACACCCGTCGGCGGCACCACTACGCTCCCCGCTGGCCGCTTTCCCGTTGCCATCCAGCGATCCAGCAGCCGCGCCGCCTCGTAGCCTACCCTTCGGCTGCCATGGTCAATGCTGGAGAGCGGCGGGTTGGAGAGTCGACAGATCTCGACCTCATCATCCACGCCCAGCAGTGCCATCTCCTCGGGGATCCGTATGGAGATGGCCTTGCAGAGCCTCGCCACCTCGAAGGCAAAGCGATCGGTCGAGCAGAACACTCCCACCGGCCGGGGCAGCGAGCGTAGAAACTCCGCCAATGCCGGTTCATCCTGGCTGCCATTGAAGACAGCGGGCGGCAGATAGCACTTGAGTCGTCGGCGGGAGCATTCCTGCATGAACCCATCCCGGCGATGCCTGGTGAACGTCTCATCTGCGTGGGTTACGAACGCAAGGTGAGGCAGGCCAAGGTCGGCCAGGTGGGCGGCGGCCATCTTTCCCACCGCCCGGTTGTCATGTGTCACGGCGATCGGGTCGTCATCGTCAGGGGCACCTGCCACCGTGATTACCGGGATCGGGGTCTCACGAACCGCCCGGTGCGTTTCCGCGTCGCGCAGCTCGACGATCATTCCATCCACGCCGCCCCGGCGGACCGGGTCCGGCCGGACGTTAGTCTCAAAGACATACTCCCACATCCCTTGGTGATCCTGATAGTCGCCGATGCCACCCAGGATGGCGCGGTTATGGGCGTACTCCGTCCCCACCAGGACGAGCACACGCTTTCGCGTGGAGGAGGATGTGCCGGATGCCGTCGTGCTCACGCTTGTGCGCAAATTATTAAAAGAAATATCACATCTGTTAAGACGCGCGTCAACCGACGGCTACACTATTGAGAACTACCAGATGGACATTTCTAGACCGTAACTGAGAGGAGGCATGGAGATGAGTATGCGTCGCGGGCGTGCAATCCTGGTGTTGGCGGCTGGCATGAGTGTTGGTGGCCTGGTTCAGGCTGCAATCTGGACCGGCGACGGAGATGGCACCTGGGGCAGTGCCGACAACTGGCAGATCGATGCGGGCCAGGCCGGCGATACCGTTCCCCCGGCCGCCGATGGCTATGCCACCTTCGCCGGCGATGGTTCCACCATCGCTATCGACGCTAACTACTCTGTCTCCTCAATGGCGTTCACCCAGGCCGGCAGCAGCTGGACCATCAATGGCCCTGGCAAGCTGACTCTCGCTTCCGTCGCCACTCCCAGCAATCGTGCTGCTTCGCTGACAGTGGCAGCGGACTCGCAGGTCGTCGTCAACGCGCCCTTCGGTTTCAGCAGCCATTGGGATGGTGGACGAACGCAGGTCAACGTCGGGGCCGGCTCAACGCTGCAGTTCAACAACTCCGTCACCGGCAGCCGCTGGACGGAAAAACGCGGAGCCGGGACGTTGGACCTGAACACCAGCGCATCCGGGACGTTCCAGAACCTGTCGGTTGTCGAGGGAACGGTGATCCTGAGCGGCAGCGTTTCGCCCACCAGTGATACCGAGACGAGCGTTTCTACAGGCGGGACGCTGGATGTCACCGGCGCCAATGCCAGCTTCAAGTCGCTGT
>JAKORQ010000495.1 GCA_029777755.1 Planctomycetota bacterium | reverse complement strand
GAGTGTCACCTCCAGTTGCACCAGCACCGCGAGGCGCGGGCGGCACTGGAGACTTCGCTGGAGAAGAACGCCAACTCCGTGGCCACGCTGCTGGCGCTGTACAAGGTGGCAATTGCCACCGGTGATCTGCAGCGTGCGGAACTTTCGCTGCGCAAGGCGCTGGCGATCAACCCCAACGAACCGCAGGCGCACCTGGGCATGGGCTACGTGAGGATGCAGCAGCAGCGCTGGGATGACGCCTTCCAGGCGTTCGGGCGGGCCGCTCAACTCGACCCTAACGATGCCTTCGCGGTGGCAATGAGCGGGCTGGCACTGGAGAAGCAGGGCAAGCAGCAGCAGGCCATCGAGTACTACGGCAAGGCGCTACAGATCAACCCGAATGAGGAACTCGCCAGGTCGCGCATGGCGAAGGTCCAGTAAATAGCCAGCGGTCTGGAGCAGCTAGAGTGGAGCGGACGGTTCTCCGCCCGCGGGAGGCAAGGTGATCCTCGACGAGTGCGCGACCAGGGCGAGGGATGCCGGATGATTTTGCCCGCCTCCCGATGCCGGTCCATGTGCAGCCAGTTAGGGTAGACGTTCGCCGATGCGAAGTCCCGCGGCTTGAGGACAAGCCGCTCCACTTTCAGTCGAACAGGTCTTTAGCAACGCCCGGCCGTCTTCTGATGATCGGCGATCTACCTAGATCGTGCCTGTCGTCGGAAGGCGGCCGGTGTCATTCCGCGATAGCGCCGAAAGACCTTGGTGAAGTAGCTCTGGTCGGGGAAGCCGGTCTCCAGCGCGATCATCTTCAGGTCGCGATCGCTGTTGGCCAGCAGGTCGGCGGCGCGGTCGATGCGCATCTGGTTGAGCACCTCGGTAAAGCTCTGGCCCAGGTGTTTGCGGAAGTAACGGGAAAAGTGTGAGGGGGACATAAAGGCAGCGGCGGCCGCCTCGTCACGCGAGATATCCTCGCAGCAGTGCTCGGCCATGAACTGTAGTGCCCGCGAGAGCATGTCGGGCGTACTCTGCTTGCGGTGGCGGTGGATGGAGTCCATGATCCGCTCAAGGATCTCCGAGAGCCACGGGGCAAGCTCCTCATCCGAGTGGATGCGAGCCAGCTCGGAGATGCGGACGTAGTTGGTTCCCAGCAGCTCCTCCGGTTCGCCGCCTGACTCGACGGCCGTGCGCGACAGCATCACCACCAGCTCCATGAAGAAGCTCTTGATCAGCTCAAGGTTGTCGCCGGCGCGGTGGATCATGGCCACCAGCAGGCGATTGAGCATGGCGCGGGCCTGGGGGCGGTCTCCCTTACGGATGGCGGCCAAAAGCATCGGCTCCTCAAGCAGGTAGGCGGCCCGCATGTCATAGCTGCTGCCGGCCTTGAAGGCATGGATGGCCTCGGCGCGCAGGCGCTCACGGTTGGACTCGTTGCGGCGAGCCTCCAGAAGTGCGGCATTGGTAAGGTTGTACTCCTCAGCGAGGCGGCGCAGGTCGTTGCAGGCGCTGCGAATGTCGAGGGCGGCCGACATGGTCCCCTCGGGAAAGACTTTTTCCTCGGCAATGCTGGCCACCAGTCCGCCGGTTACCTTGGCGTTATACATGAGGGGGATGGCCCAGATGATCATCCCGTTGGACGCCGGCTCGACGGCGGGCTCGCCCCAGCGCAGGGCCTCGGCGATGGCCAGTTTCCTCACGGACAGCAGTTGCTCGGAGTCCTCGTGACTGGTGGGATGGACATATCTTCCGTCGGCGGCGCAGGCGACAATCTCGATCTGCCAGCGCTGGCGGTAAGTGGTGGATATGGCTTGGAACGTTGGCAGATCGATGCCGCAGGCGAGCAGTTCCGCCGGCGTGCCGGAGGTCACCTGCGTTCGCGTTCTGCTTGGTCGGCTGCGATATTGCATTTGATCGCGCGTTCCGTTTGAATCACTACATGATCATTACCACGTACGCATATGCCCGTGCCGGCCTGGTGGGCAATCCATCCGATGGCTACTTCGGCAAGACCATCTCCACCATTATCCGTAACTTCAAGACAACGGTAAGACTCTGGGAAAGCCCTCACTTTGAAATTGTGCCAGGCTCAGGCGACCTGGGCCGATTCGACAGCGTCCGTGAGTTTCTGCGCGATGTCAAGCTACACGGCTACTACGGCGGCATGCGCCTGATCAAGGCGGCCATCCGTAAGTTCCATGACTATTGTCAGCGCAAGGGGATCGAGCTGCACGGTCGCAACTTCACCATCGCCTTCGAGTCGGATATCCCCCGGCTGGTGGGGCTATCCGGGTCGAGCGCCATCGTCTGCGCCACCATGCGGGCGCTGATGAAGTTTTACAATGTCGACATCCCCAGGGAGTACCTGCCCACGCTGATCCTAGAATGCGAGAAGGTGGAGCTGGGAATCAATGCCGGGCTGCAGGACCGCGTCATCCAGGTGTACGAGGGAATCGTCTACATGGACTTCGACAGGCAGCTATTGGAGAGCCGCGGGTATGGTCATTACGAGCCGCTGAAGCTGCCTGAACTGCCGCCGCTGTATGTGGCGTACGACCCGTCGCGAGCGGAGATCAGCGACGTGCCGCACCGCAACCT
>JAKORQ010000494.1 GCA_029777755.1 Planctomycetota bacterium | reverse complement strand
GCGAATTGGCCATGAAGAAAAATGGCCGACGCCCCGACCTCGCCCGGTCGAGAAACTCGGCGGCGAATCGGTAATACTTGCCTGGGTCCCGACCCTGTCCCAACTCGCTCATCTCGCGGACATATTCCCAGCGATATTTTTGCTGAGGAGCGAGATGATCGACCTTGCCGAGGATCCCGTTGATGAAGCCTGCCTCCCGCAGATGCTCCTGGAGCGTGGGTATGGAGGGATCGATGGGATGGAACCCGGGAGCGCCGTTGTTGTGTGGATAGCGCCCGGTCATCATCGCCTGCCGCGAGGGCTGGCAGATGGCGGCCGCCACATGAGCATGCACGAACCAGCGGCTCTGCCGCGCCAGGGCATCTATATTAGGGGTGACGTCCAACGCCGCCGAGTGAGCAGAGGCAAACCCCGGGGCGTCGTAGTTCATGTCATCAACGGTGATCAGCAGGACGTTTGGCCGGCTCATGTTGAGGCAATCTTAACCCAGCCTCGGCAGTGATGTAGTGGGCGCGCTGGCCAACCTCTCAAAACGTTCAATCTTGGCGCATGCCGGCCATAGGGGTCGACGACTCGATGATTCGCCGTTTTCGGTCGTCTGCCTGCCGCCCCGTGCCACCGTTCACCACTGTGGGCTGGGACGATCTGGGAAAATCCTCCCCAATCCGTCATCTGGCCAAAAATGCCGAAATGGAGGCTAATCCCAGATTCGTGTCGCAGGAAAAAAACCAGATTTTTCGGCTCAGCACGCATGCAGGTGGGGCAAAACAGGGAGATAAAGGCCGTGTGTTGGCCGTAAATCATTGATGTTTATGGGTTTGCGCTATGCAGCGCGCGGGGTCGCTCTCGGTGCGCGCAGAATCTCCCTTTTGGCGCGTAGTGGAAGATTTTCTTGACTCGGTGGTGATTGGTGGTAGGATGTGGAGCGTAGTGGTCGTTTGTGGAAGAAGGCGATGTGAAGACCGGTGTGCTCCATGGCGAATACGAGCTCACGCTGGACGAGAAAAACCGCTTGTTGATTCCGGCGGACATTCGTCGGCGCCTTAACCCCACAGATGGAACCTCGTTCTTTATAAAACTCGGAACCAACGGCGTGCCCTGGATCTACTCGTCGGCCAGGTGGAATGAAATTGCTTCGGAAGGTGAATCCGGGATGGATCTCGGAGGTGACCAGCTCGATCACATTCACTTCCACTATGCGATGACCTACGAGGTGGAATGGGACAAGCAGGGACGCGCGGTGATCCCGGAAAGGATTCTGCGGAAGACCGGCATCGGCAAGGAAGTCATGCTGGTTGGAAGTAAGGATCACCTGGAGTTGTGGAACAGAGCGGCATGGGAGGAGCACACGGATGCGCTTCTTCAAATGTTCGCTTCGCGAAGGAAAGCAGGCCAGGTGCAGCAGTCGCAGGGAACTGTATAGAGTCGATCGCTTACGGCATACCCTCAGCTGGTGCAATGCACGGATGCAATACTGGCTTGTGACGATGGATCGTCCGTGGAGCATTGTCGGCACGGATGCTGGCAACCACGTTTTCCGGTCCTTGGCGGCAAAAATGCGCGGCGGAGCCGCTCCTTCAGTCGCGGAAGGACGACAATTAACGCACGATGCTGTGAAGCCGTCTCACGGAAGGGGCCCTCACCCTGGGATCTTGAGGGGGTATCGGAAGCCCGACTTCACAGTATCTATAATTCCGGTGCATTGCAAGTTATGGATGCGCCAGATGTTTAATGCGTGGCAGTACAAGAGGGCGGCGGCCGGCGCTGGATGGCGCCAGGTCGCCTTCTCGCTTATCTGCACGCGATAGCTGCCGTTGTCGTTTTATTGAAGGCAGCGGGCAGAGATTGGACGGGGCATGACTTCCGCTGGCCACGATCCAGTGATGCTCAACGAAGTAGTGGACCTGTTACAGGTGGCACCTGGACAAACAGTGGTCGATTGCACGTTGGGCCGTGGCGGACATGCGTCGGCAATCGCCAGCAGGCTGGGAAGCGAGGGGCTACTGATCGGGCTGGATGCCGATCCTCGCAACCTCGAGTATGCCCGCGGGCGACTGGAGGGCTGTGCATGTCGTTTGAGGCTGTTTCACGCCAACTTCGCCGAGCTTGAGGAAGTGCTCGAGGAGTGCGAGGTTGAGAGCGTTGATGGCATCCTTGCCGATCTGGGGTTGAGCACCAACCAGATCATGACGCCCGAGTATGGCCTTAGCTTTGCCACCGACGCTCCGCTGGACATGAGGATCGACCCGCGCTCGACGGTCACGGCGGCTGACATCGTCAACCGCTGGCAGGAAAGCGCCATAGCCAACCTGCTGTACCACATGGCCGACGAGCGGGGATCGCGCCGGATAGCCAGGCGCATCGTGGAGAGGCGCAAGGTGGCGCCCATCCGCACGACCGGCGAACTGGCGCAACTGGTATACGAGGCCATCGGCAAGCCGTCGCCGAAGGACAAGATCGACCCGGCGACAAGGACGTTCATGGCGCTGCGGATGGCGGTGAACGCGGAAACGGAGAACCTGGAGTGCCTGCTGGAGGTGGCTCCCAAGCACCTGAAGGTGGGCGGGCGGCTGGCGGTGATCAGTTTTCACTCCGGCGAGGATCGCATAGTAAAGATGGCGTTCCGTGCCGCGGAGAAGGTGAACTTCGGCAGGGTGATCACGCGCAAGCCACTGGTACCCGGCGACGATGAGTTGCGCGACAATCCCAGGTCGCGCTCGTCGAAGCTGCGCGTGCTGGAGCGCATCTAGCTTGCCAAGGTTAGCGGTGCCACGAATGCCGGCGACGGAATGACTATGCCTGCGGCAAACATGCTCCTGGTGAGTTGCCGCAGGTGAGAAAGTTGAGAGAATTGCGGCCGAACTCGCGTGAGTGTCTGCCGATGTCAGGGATGATGCAAGAGGGGCGCGGCGGAGCGTCCAAAGGCAAGGTGGAGCATGACCCAGGGAACAAAGGTCGGGCTGCTGGTTTCACTGGCATTTCTGATCGTGATTCTGGTGCTGTTGTCAGATCACGTCGCGACAACCAGTGATCCGCGTCCTTCGCAACAGGTGACCTACGTGGGTCCGCAGGTGGCGCAGGGAATCGCCACTCCCGGGGCGCCGCAGGCTCCCGCTCCTGAGCTGATCACGCCGGCCACGATCGTGGCGCCGGCCGAGCCGATCCCCACGGCACAGGAGATGGTTGTGCGCCATGCCCCGCCGCCGCAGATCGACATCGGCCCGGCTTCCGTCCGCGAGCTTGAGATCCGCGCTGCCAATAACAATGTGCCGGTGAACGCGCATGTCTCCGCCCCGGTGGAGATTGCCCCTGGCGCGTCGGTGCTGAGCCTCGCCGAGGTGGCTAGCTCGACCGATCCGCTTGTCAAGGAAAACTTCATCCCGGTGCAGGCGCCAAAGGCCGCCGACACAGCGCCGAAAAGCTTTGAGCATACCGCCAGCCCGGGTGACACCGTCTCCAAGATGGCGCGCAAGTACTATGGGCTGGACACCAAGAGCAATCGTGACCTGATCATCGCCGCCAACCCGAGCCTGAAGTCTAACCCCAACATGGTGATCGTCGGCAGGACGTATGTCATCCCGGTGAAGCCGGGCAGCATCTCAGCGGCGCAGGCGGCGGCAGCGCCCATCGCGGCGGCCATCTCCTCCCCGGTGATCGTTCCCGCCAGCGACAATAAGACCCAGGCAAAGGAACGCATCTACGTGGTCAAGTCCGGTGACAGCCTCTGGAAGATCGCCAAGAACGAGTGCAAGGATGTCGGTGCTGTCGGCGAGATCAGGAAGCTGAATGCCGATATCCTCAAGGGCGACACCTCGCTGAAGGTGGGTATGAAGCTGCGTCTTCCCCCGGCCAGGCAGTAGAGTTTGTGCGGCGATTGGTGACCGGCACCACCGCCGAATGGAATTAACCGCAGGGAGGGCGAGACAAAACGCTCCACCTGCGGTTTGCTGTTGGGAAAGTCCATGGTCAAGCTTCTTGTATGTCTGGTTTGCGCGGCGGTACTTGCGGCCGGCATGCTGCAGTTGCGGCAGCAGCGCCGCGAACTGGCTTACCAGTGCAGCCGGCTGCACTCGCAGATCGTCGAGTTGCAGATCGAGCTATGGAATCAGCAGCTTGAAATAGCCACGGCCACCGCGCCTGACGCCATCGAGCAGACCGTAGGCCGGTACAATCTCTCGTTGGTCCCCAGCAATCCCGACCTTTCCGCGATCGATGAGCACGAACATGGGCAGTGAACGCTCCGCGCCAACGCAGATCTCCCCCGTCACCGCCGGCCCGGTGGAGGCGAATCCCACTGGTCCATCGCCCGGGCGGGCCGCATTGGTGCTGATGTTCATCGCCGTGGCGCTGCTGTCGCTTATCGCCCGGGTGGCGTACCTGCAGACATATGGCCGGCAGCAGACCATCCTCAAGGCCGAGCGGCAACACCACCAGACGCAGCCCCTGGCCGCACGACGCGGCAGCATCTTCGACCGCAATGGCACCCTGATCGCCTGCACAATCCAGAACCGTGGCGTGTTCATTGACCCCAAGTTCATGCAGGAACGCTACCAGGATGAGAACCGCTGGGTGCAGCTCGATACCGACCTGCCCAAGCTGGCGGCACTGCTGGGGATCGACGCCCTGGAGCTGGCGCAGATGCTCTCAGACCGCTCTGAAGAGCGATATATCAAGCTCAGTGACTGCGTTTCTGGGGAAACGGAGAAGAAGATTCGCGCGCTGAGGATGCCGGGTGTTGGCTTCATGCCGGTGAATCATCGCGTGTATCCGCTTGGCTCGCTGGCAGGCCACATCATCGGCGGCGTGGGCAAGGGCCAGATCGGGCTGGAAGGCATCGAGATGAAGTTCGAGCTGGACCTGGCCGGCAAGGACGGCTCGCAGCGGGTGCTCAAGGATGCCAAGCGGCGGGCGATCGGCGTGGCTGAGGAGGACTATGTTCCGCCGCAGCACGGCCGGCACCTGGTGCTGACGATCGACGCGAATATCCAGCTCATCGCCGAGCAGGAGCTGGAGGCCGCCTGCGACCAGTTCCGCGCCAAACGCGGCGAAGTCGTGGTGATGGATCCCAAGACCGGCGAGGTGCTGGCGCTGGCGAACTACCCGGGCTTCAACCCGCAGGAGATAAGCGAAACGCCGCCGGAGATCCGCCGCAACGCCGCGCTGGTGGCGCCATACGAGCCTGGCTCGGCGATCAAGCCGTTCATCGTCGGGCCGGCGATCGACAGGAAGATCACCAGTCCCGGCGATGTCTGGCCGATCAGCGGCATCTCGTGGTTCACCCCGTATGGCCGGCGTATCAGCGATGTCCACGGCTATGGGCCCCTGACCACCTGGGACATCCTGGTAAAGTCGAGCAACGTTGGCATGGCGATGCTCGGGCAGAAGATGGGCAATCCCGCCCTGCATGAAGCGCTCACTTCATTTGGATTCGGCAAGAGGACCGGCATAGAGCTTGGCGGGGAGGATCCCGGCCTGGTGCGCGAGCTGAGCGCGTGGAGCAAGCACTCCACCGACTCGGTGGTGCAGGGATACGAGCTGATGGTCACTCCGCTGCAGCTCGCCCGGGCGTTTTGCGCATACGCCAACGGGGGAAAACTTCCGACCGTGCGACTGGTGAAGGGCGTGCTGGATGCCGACGGCAATGTGGTCACCAGCCGGCCGCCGCCGGCGTTTGCTGACCTGCCGCAGGTGGTGACTCCCGAGACAGCAGCGCAGATTCGTCGGATCCTGGCGGATGTGCCGCTGCGGGGGACGGCGACTTCGATCAAGCGCTTTGTGCCTGGCACACGGCAATATGAGGTGCCTACGTGGTACATGTGGAACATCTTCGGCAAGACTGGCACCGCCCACATCTCCGAGGGCAGGGCCGGCTACAGCCACAATCGCTATAACTCCACCTTCCTGGCCGGCGCGCCCTATGAGAACCCGCGGCTTGTGGTGGCGATCACATTGCATGAGCCGGACAGGTCGATCGCACACTACGGCGGCACGGTATCAGGCCCGGCCGGTGCGAAGATCCTGGGGCGAGCCCTGACGTACCTGCAGGTTCCGCCCAGCCCTGAGCTGGCTCCGCCGCCGCCGGAGATCACGAAGAAGCTGGTGAATTACCAGCCGAGCGTATACATCAAGCCCTCGCCGGATCGCATTCGTTGACTGGAGGCGGCGCGATAGGGAATTTCCCTATTTCCGTCCGGGAAAGCGAGTTTGTTTTCTGGGGTCTACCATATAAGATGAGAGTGGACGTAAGTTCCGCTACAGGCAGGGGCGTCCGCTCGGACTGAGGGGTTCGAGTGCTTCATGGGATAGCTCTGTAACTCCTTTGGATAGCGAAAGAACCGAGATTATCTATGAGTCGAATGGGTAGTGGCGGCGGCAATCAACCTCCCGGCGGTGGCGGCGGGCAGGGGGGATCTGGCGGCGGATACCGCGGTCGTCGGGTGACGACCTGCAGTTTCTGCGGCAAGTCCTCGCGCGATGTCGGACCGATGGTCGAGGGACCATCCGAGGTCTACATCTGCTCTAACTGCGTGGACCTCGCTCACAACATCATCCGCCAGGAGAAGCGCAAGATCAGCGCCTCGCAGCCGCTGTTCTCTTCCATTCCAACTCCCCGACAGATCAAGGAGTTCCTGGACCAGTACATCATCGGCCAGGAGTTCGCCAAGAAGGCGCTCTCCGTCGCCGTGCACAACCATTACAAGCGCCTGATCACCACTACCGAGAAGGAGCATGACGGTCAGCAGCCTGAAGTGGAGCTGGACAAGAGCAACGTGCTCTTGATCGGGCCCACCGGATCGGGCAAGACCCTGCTGGCCAAGACGCTGGCGAAGGTGCTGAATGTCCCGTTCGCCATCGGTGATGCCACCACGCTCACCGAGGCCGGCTATGTCGGCGAGGACGTGGAGAACATCCTGCTGAAGCTGCTGCAAAATGCCGACTACGACTTGGAATCGGCGCAGCGCGGCATCATCTACATCGACGAGATCGACAAAATCGCCAAGACGCAGAACAACGTCTCCATAACCCGCGACGTGTCGGGCGAGGGCGTGCAGCAGGCTCTGCTGAAGATGCTGGAAGGGACGATCGCGAACATCCCGCCGCAGGGCGGACGAAAGCATCCCGAGCAGCAGTACATCCAGATGGATACCAGCCAGATCCTGTTCATCTGCGGCGGCGCGTTTGTCGGGCTGGAAGACATCATTCGCAAGCGGCTTGGCCGGCGGCAGATCGGGTTCAGCAATGCGTCAGGTCGCGATGACACGGCCGATGCCCGCGCCCATGTGCTCTCGCAGGTGCAGCCGGAGGACCTGGTTGAGTTCGGCATGATCCCAGAGTTTGTCGGGCGCCTGCCGCTGGTTGCCCCGCTGGAGCCGCTGGATGTCGATGCCCTGGTCTCGATCCTGACCCGGCCGCGCAATGCGCTGGTGAAGCAGTACAAGCGCTTCTTCCGCATGGAAGGGGCGGACCTGGAGTTCACACCCGGTGCGCTGCGGCTGATCTCCGAGCGGGCCATGAAGCGCGACACCGGCGCTCGTGCCCTGCGGGCGGTCTGCGAAGAGATCATGCTCGACCTGATGTACGAGCTGCCCGAGCAGCGCCAGGGCGGCAAGTACCTCATCGACGAGGATGTCGTGCTGGGGCGGACGAAGCTCTTCAAGATCGAGCCTGAACGCCGCAAGGAATCGGCTTAATCGACGTTCCCGTGGCGAGCAGACGTGACAATAAACGCCCAGGATCGGATATCCCGCTCCTGGGCTGTTTCTTGCGCTGATGAAACCTGTCGCGATGGCGCGTAACGAAAGACATATCGCCGAGGAGAACCAGGTACTGTGCGAGACCTGCGGCTACATCCTTGAAGGATTGCCGGAAGAGGGCAATTGCCCGGAGTGCGGACATGCGGTAGTGGAAAGCACTGATCCTTCCATGCGCCGTCCGCCTCGGTGGGAAACCCATCCCGGGCCGGCCTCTTTCCTGGCTACCTCGGCGCACGCGCTGTTTCGCCCGTCACACTTCTTTCGTCACCTTGAGACGCGCCGACGAACGAGGTTGTCGCTGCTGTTCGCGATGATCTGGCTGGCGGTTGCGTCGCTGCTGCTCTCGTATGCGTCGATCGTCCATTTTGTCCGCCTCGTACCGCCGGCCGGCCCTGGTGCACTGCTGGAGCTGATGGCAAAAGCGCTGCCGATAGCGGGGTTCCCCGTGATCTTCCTCGCAATACTGCTGGTTTCGCACATCGCGGCGCGCCTGACTGCCTGGGAGGCGGCCTATCGCGGCTATCGTCTGCCGCTGGCAGTGGTACAACGTGGGCTGCAGTACCACTCGGTTCACCTGTTGCCGGCGAGCGTGCTGGTTTGGGGCACGATCTACGGGTATGAGCAGTTGCTCCTGAAGGGCAATGTTGCGGCGATGTCACAGGTGACATACCTGTGGGTACTGTCGGCGGAGGTGGTCGCGTGCGCAGCGTACCTTTTCTTCACCTATTGGGCGGCCATGCGTAACATCCTCTTTGCTAACAGGTAGCATTTAGTTCTCCCCGCATGTCGGAAGGAAAAGATTGCTCGCTTTCTGTACCAGTTCGCGCTTCTATGAGCATCTGACCGGACCGCACCACCCGGAGCGGCCGGACCGGCTGCGTGCTATTTTCGCGGCCGTTCGCGAAGCGGGATTGATCGACTCACCCAATCCACTGCCGCACGGTGACCTTTACTTTGGCCTGCCCCGTTGGACAGGCCAGAAGCTTATCGAGATCGCTCCCCGTCTGGCGACGGTGGAGGAAGTGATGCTGGTGCACCCCCCGAAATACGTGGACAAGGTGCGCGGTACATGTGCTACCGGCGGCGTGCTGGATGCCGGCGATACCGTGGTGGGCACGCAGAGCTTTGATGCCGCCATGCTGGCGGTGGGGGCGTGTTTGCGCTGCGTGGATGGCGTGATGGGCGGGGAGTTTCGCCGGGCCTTCGCGGCCTTGCGCCCGCCGGGACATCACGCTGAGCCGGAAGTGGCGATGGGGTTTTGCCTGTTCTCGAACGTCGCCATCGCGGCCCGCTATCTTCAGCAGAAGCATGGCGTGGGGCGCATCGCCATCGTCGACTTCGATGTGCATCACGGCAACGGCACACAGCTGATTTTTCAGGCCGACCCGAACGTGTTTTTCGTATCGATCCACGAGGACCCGCACATCATGTACCCCGGCACCGGCTATCGCTGGGAGATTGGTGCGTCACAGGGCAAGGGATACACGCTGAATCTGCCGCTTCCGCCGCGGAGTGGCGACCGCGCCTATCTTGAGGCGATGCGAAACTCTGCCATTCCAAAGCTGATGGAGTTTCGCCCGGAGTTTCTGCTGATCTCCGCGGGATTCGATGCTCACCGCGATGATCCGCTGGCCGATATGGAAGTGACCGAGGAAGGGTTTGGCGAGATGACGCGCATGTTGATGCAGGTGGCCGATGAATGCTGCCGGGGACGAGTGGTGAGCGTGCTGGAAGGCGGGTACAACCTGCGGGCGCTGGGGCGAAGCGTGGTGCGTCACCTGGCAGAGATGGCCCGGTAGCATGTGCCACGGCCCTCCGTGTGAATGTTCCTTCTATCCCGCGCCTTGTGCGTGGTAACTTGGACCGCATATGGGGACTGAATCTGGCAAGCGTATCCTGGAGAAGATGCTGGATCGGCTGCTGGCCGCGATAGCCAACGGTCCCAGTCTCAATGCCCGCCCGCACAACAGCCGCCAGCGCGTGGACCTTACGATGCTGGGGCGCCTGCGGGATCGCGAGCCGGATGCCATCTTGCGCGACCTGCTGGGTG
>JAKORQ010000493.1 GCA_029777755.1 Planctomycetota bacterium | reverse complement strand
CCAACAGGTCCTTCTCCAGAACCTCGAAGTTCAGGTCTGCCAGGCGCAAGCCTATCTGCGACATCGGCCCGCCCTGTATGAATGGCGGAAATCCCGGGCTGGTCAGTGGCGCGCCGTCGGGACGGACGAACACCACCTTCTGCTTCTTCTCCTGCGTGAGCGAGACGATGGCCGAGGTGATCTGCTGCTCGCCTGCGAAGCGGGGCTTCACCGGCCCTGCGCTCATGTAGTAGGAGGCGTCGCTGGGCATCTGCCAGACCTTGTTGAACGGCACCACCTTAAGGTCATTTTCTCCGAGCACGAGGATGGTGTTCTGCTGCCGCAGGCTCTGGCGCAGGTCATCAAGCTTCAACTCGCCAAGCTGCTTGATCTGCTCCAGCAGCGAATCGGCCTCGCTCTTCATCTGCTGGTAGCGCGGCGTGGAGTCGGTCATGTACTGCCGGATCGCCTCCGGGATCCCCTGCTGCTCCTTGAGCTGCTGGAAGTTCTCGATGATCTGGTTGAGCATGGTGGAGAGCGTATCCATAGCCTGCTCCACCCGGCTGGTGGCGCCCTTGTAGTCCGGGGGCTTGAGCTTCAGCAGCTTCTGGATGGCCTCCTCGTTGCGGTCGAGCAGTTGCGGGAAGCCGGCCACCGTGACGATGCTCAGTTGCAGCGTCTCGACGGCCTCCGGGCTGGTGATCTGGGCCGTGGGAAGCTGCTCGATCTGTGTCGCCTCCTCATGGGCGAGCTTCTTTATCTGCTCAAAACGGGCCGGGAAGGCATCGATGAACTGCTGATACTTCTTGACCTCGCCGCCGTAGCGCTGCGTCACCTCGGCGATCAGCCCATCGACCTTGGCCGGCGACACATCCGGGTCGATCAGCTCGACCTCGATGTTGCGGCTGTTGCGCTTGTACTCCTGAAGCAGGTCAGCGACGGTCTGGACGTAGTTTGGCCAGTCCTCGCCGGAGAAGCGGCCTTCAGGATCGACGCGCGCGCCTGGCTTGGTCTGGCTCCCGTAGAGCGAGACCAGGCGCACCTTCTGGTCCAGCTTGCCTATGACGTTGAGCGTCTGTGGCTTGAGGCTGTAGATGCGCTGCGAGGTCGTGTCAAACTGGACGCTTGCGCGCTGGGCTATGGCAACCGCGAAGAAGGTGATGGCGATCGCCACCACGATCACCAGCGCTACGTTAGCGCCATACTTCACCCATCGCAGCTTCTGGGTTTGCACCTGTGTCTTCACTTCACTCATGGCTGGTTGGTTGTCACTTTTGCTCATCGTTCATGCGCCAAACGCCTGGAGCTATCTCCAGCGGCGTGATTCCACCACCTTCACCGTGACAAACAGCAACAGCGCCGTGGTGGCGATGAAGAAGGCGACATTGCCGGTGTCGATAACCCCCTTGGCAAAGTCGGCATAGCGCGGCTGGACGAACTGGTCGACCGCGCGGCTGATATGCTCATTCAGGATCACCTTGCCGCGTATCCACCAGGGAACGATGGTGATGGCAAAGAGAATCGCGGCCGCCGCCACTGCCGCCACCACCTGCGAGCGCGTCAGCGACGAGCACAAAAGCCCCACCGACACAAACAACCCGCACAGCAGCACCACGCCAAGGTAGCCGCTGAGAATCGGCCCGTAGTCAGGGTTGCCGTAGATCGACAGCATCAGCACGTAAAGCAGCGTGGGTGCGACCAGCATCAGGACAAACCCCATCGCGCCAAGGAACTTCCCCAGCACCACCTGCTGATCGGTGACCGGCGCCGTCATCAGCGTCTCCACCGTGCCGGTGGCAAGCTCCTGCGCGAGCAACCCCATGCACAACACCGGGACGACAAACACCAGCAGCCAGACCATCCAGTCAAAGATCGAGCGCATCGCCACGACCTGACCTGGCTGGAAATCATCGATAAACGCCACGCCGCACGCCGCAAGGAACAGCATCATCGCGACATAGGCGATCGGCGAGAAAAACAGACTTGCCAGTTCGCGCCTGGCTATGGTTGCGATCACACTCATGCGGCCCGCTCCTCAACTTCAACTTTCCCCACCGCCTGGTTGGCGGTCACCTGCACGAAGAATTCCTCCAGGGTTGCATGTTCCAGCTTGATCTCCCGCAGCGGAAAGCCGTTCTGGATGACCATCCTGGCCGCCTCTCCGCGGATGTCGTAGCCATCGCGCGCCTTGATCGCCGCGAGGGCGACTCCCTTTTGCGCGCCATCGAGCATCTCCACCTTCGCCACCCCCGGAACGCGCTCCAGCACCCGCTTCACGTCATCACGCGGGCCCTGGCACTCTATCAGCACCCGCGCCTGCATCCGCCGCGATTCGCGCAGCTCGTCGAGCGATCCCTTGGCGACCACCTTTCCACCGGCGATGATCACCACGTGATCGCAGATCGCCTCCACCTCCGGCAGGATATGGGTTGAGAGAAGAACGGTGTGATCGCCCCCCAGTTCCTTGATGAGGGCGCGTACTTCGCGGATCTGGTTCGGGTCCAGCCCCACGGTCGGCTCGTCGAGGATCAGCACCGCCGGATCATGCAGCATGGCATCGGCCAGCCCCACGCGCTGGCGATATCCCTTGGACAGGTGCCCGATGACGCGTTTTCGAACATTCTTCAGCCAGCATCGCTCGATCACGTAATCGACGCGCCTCATGCGCTCGTCGCGCGGCATCTTCCGCAGCTTGCCGCGGAAATGAAGGTACTCCTCAACCTTCATCTCCATGTACAACGGCACGCTCTCCGGCAGATACCCCAGCGACTGGCGCACCTGCTGCGATTGATGGAATATGTCGTATCCGTTAATTGTCGCGGTGCCGCT
>JAKORQ010000492.1 GCA_029777755.1 Planctomycetota bacterium | reverse complement strand
TGGACAGCATCTCATCCGAGGCGGTGATGACGCGGGAATTCATCTCGTACGCACGCTGGGCAGTGATCAGCGAGGTGATTTCCTGCACCACGTTCACATTCGAGGATTCCACAAATCCCTGCATGGTCTGGCCGTAGCCGATCGCACCCGGTGCACCAACCTGAGGATCTCCAGAGGCCGGCGTTGCCAGGAACATGTTGTCACCGATGGATTCCAGGCCGCCTTCATTGGTGAAGAGCGCAAGCTGGATCTGGCCTACATTCTGCGGATTTACCTGACCGGCAATCTTGGCGAGGACTTCACCGGCCGCGTTGACAGTAACGTCGGTCGCATTGGCGGGGATTGTGATACCAGGCTCCACGGCGAAGCCCTCGGCTGTGACCAAGGTTCCCTCCGCAGACAGGCCGAAGGTGCCATCTCGGGTATAGGCGGTCTCGCCGGACGGCAGGGCGATCTGGAAATAGCCATTCCCACGGATAGCGAGATCGAAGCGGTTCTCGGTCTGCTGGAGGCTGCCCTGCTCGGAGATCCGGTAGACCGCCGCGGTGCGCACGCCCAGGCCGATCTGCGCTCCTGATGGCAGCACCGTTCCGGTCTCGCCGGACTGCGATCCTGTGCGGCGCAGGTTTTGGTAGATCAAGTCCTGGAACTCCGCACGCCGGCGCTTGAACCCCGTGGTCGAGATGTTCGCGATGTTGTTCGAGATGACCTCAACATTATTCTGCTGGGCCTGCATGCCGGTCGCGGCAATGGTCAATGAACGCATTGGACGGTTTCCTTATGAAGATCAGGTGCGACGGCGCAGGATGCGTTCGACCGCGGTGCTCAGTCGTTCACCCTCGCGCTCAGCGAACTGCGTGGCGAACTGGAACTCGCGAAGCTCTGCCGTCAGGCGGGTCATCTCGAGGATCGGTTGGACGTTGCTGCCTTCTAGGGCGCCCTGGATGACGCCAGGGCGGGCAATCGCTACCGGAGCCTCACCAGCCGCATCGAACAGGCGGTCGCC
>JAKORQ010000491.1 GCA_029777755.1 Planctomycetota bacterium | reverse complement strand
CGCGCCTCAACGAAGGGCTGCTCTCGCGAGAGCAGCGACGACGCCCTTGCCGACCTCGGTGGTGTCGAGCTTGAGGCCTCAACGAAGGGCTGCTCTCGCGAGAGCAGCGACCGTATGCCGGGTGGACGGGCAGGTCGGCCGGCCGAAGGTCGCCTACAAGGAGACCATCAGCGGTGTGGCCGAGAACATTCGCGGCAAGCATGTGAAGCAGTCTGGTGGTCGCGGCCAGTACGGTGACTGCGTGATCAATGTTGAGCCGTTTGACGGGTTTGACCCGGCCACCGGTAAGCCGTTGGATCCGGAGATCCTCAAGAAGTACGCCTTCAAGGATGGCATCGCCTTCGAGAACAAGATCTTCGGTGGCGCGATCCCGAAGGAATACATCCCGTCGGTGGAGTATGGCTGCCGCATGGCCGCCAAGACCGGTGTTCTGGCCGGCTACCCGCTAATCAACGTCAAGGTGACGCTGGTGGACGGCAGCTACCACGCGGTCGACAGCTCGCAGGTGGCGTTCGAACTGGCCGGCTCGCTGGCGATGAAGGAAGCCTGCCAGAAGGCCGGCATCGACATCCTCGAGCCGATCATGAAGGTCGTGGTGACCACGCCCGAGGAGTTCGTCGGCAACATCACCGGCGACCTGAATCGCCGCCGAGGCATCATCGTCAACTCCGACCAGCGCGGTAACACCCGCATCATCGAGGCGGAGGTTCCGCTCTCGGAGATGTTCGGTTACACGACCGAGCTTCGCTCGATGAGCCAGGGCCGCGCCAGCTCGGTGATGGAGCTGCTGAAGTACGCCCCGGTCCCGGCCAACATCAAGGCCCAGATCGTGGAAGAGGGCCGCTAAGCCTTACCACTGTTGAAATAGATAGGCGACGCGAGCGAACATCACGCTCGCGTCGTCTTGTTTTGGGGTGAGGCTGCGGCAAGCTTGTAGAGCTCAAACGGCTTGGTATCATCCTCACTTCAATCATGGTGACAGCTCCCAAGCCAATCGGACCGGTTCCATCGCTGCGGCAACTTGCCTGGCATGCGATGGAGTTTTACGGATTCATCCACTTCACTGTTAACACCTTCACGGACAAGGAGTGGGGCTACGGCGATGAAAGCCCGGCCATCTTTGCGCCAACCTCGCTTGATGCGAAGCAGTGGGCACAGGTGGCGAAGATGGCGGGCATGAAGGGGCTGATTCTCACTGCTAAGCATCACGATGGCTTTTGCCTCTGGCCCAGCCGCTACACCGACCATTGTGTGCGCAATTCGCCTTGGAAGGATGGCAAGGGGGATGTGGTCCGCGAGCTGGCCAATGCCTGCGAGGATGTGGGGATCAAGTTCGGGATATATCTGTCGCCCTGGGATCGGCACCAGTGCACCTATGGCCGGCGCGAGTACCTGGCTTATTACCGCTGGCAGCTTATGGAACTGCTGACGCAATATGGCGAGCTGTTTGAGGTCTGGTTCGATGGGGCCAACGGCGGCGATGGCTTCTATGGCGGGGCACGCGAGACTCGAACCATCGATAAGCGCAGCTACTACGACTGGGAGAATACCTGGCAGCTGGTCCGTGACCTGCAGCCCAACGCGGTGATGTTCAGTGACGTTGGCCCGGACGTGCGCTGGGTGGGCAATGAGAAGGGCGTGGCCACCGAGACTAGTTGGTGTATGCTCGATGCGAAAGGCGCCGGCTGGGTGCCCGGGGATGTCAACGCAGATCTGTTGCCTGTCGGCCATGAGCGTGGCGGTGAGTGGGTGCCCGCCGAGACGGATGTGTCGATCCGCCCGGGCTGGTTCTACCACGCCTCCGAGGATGACAAGGTGCGCACCCCGGCGAATCTCGAGGAGATTTACTACAGCTCCGTCGGGCGAAACACCTCGCTGCTGCTAAATCTCCCGCCCGATCGGCGTGGTCTGATCCATGAGCGTGATGTAGAGGCTCTCTCCGGGTTCAGGTCGATCCTTGACCGTACCTTCGCGAAGGACCTGGCGCAGGGCGCGACCATCGCCTCGCTCCAGACGCGCGGCGGCGATGAAGCATACTCCCCGAGGAATCTGCTCAAGGCGGACAAGAGCTATTTTGCCACTGATGATGAGGTGAAAAGCGCGACTATCGAGCTGGCGTTTCCGCGATCTGTCCGCTTTGACCGCATCCTGCTGCAGGAGCAGATCGAACTGGGGCAGCGCGTGAAGGCGTTCCGCATCGAGGCGGCCATCGGCGGAAACTGGCGTGAGATTGCTCGCGGCACGACGATTGGGGCCAAACGCATCATTTGCGTCCCGGCGACCGATGCGGAGCGCCTCCGCCTGGTGGTCGAGGATGCCCGTGCATGCGTGACACTACAGAGGCTTGGCGTGTTTGCGTCGCCGGCCGTATAGGGGATGACGATGAGCAGACCAGCGGTATTCTTCGATCGCGACAACACCCTGATCATCTCCGATGGCTACCTGGGAGACCCGAGGAAAGTGGTGCTGATTCCGGGGGCCGCCGATTCCCTCGCTCGCCTGCGGCGAGCCGGGTACGCCATCGTGGTGGTGTCGAACCAGTCAGGCGTGGCCCGCGGCATGTTCGATGAGTCGGCCACGCAGGCGGTGAACGAGCGCATGGCATCGCTGCTGCTGCGCGAGTCCGCCGACGCCATCATCGACGCCCACGAATATTGCCCCCATCATCCGCAGGCGCCCCTGGAGAAGTACCGACTCGACTGCGACTGCCGTAAACCAAGGCCGGGAATGATCCTGAAGGCGGCACGCGAACTGGATCTGGACCTGCACAGGAGCTGGCTGGTGGGGGATGCCCCCCGCGATATCGAGGCAGGCCACTCGGCCGGCTGCCGGACGATCCTGTTTGTTGATCCGTCACTGCCGGCATCGTCGGCCACCCTTGAGAGGATGAAGGCCGAGCCAGACTTCCGCGCGGGCAGTTTACCTGAAGCGGCGGAGATCATCTTGAGTGATCGATGAGCCTGATTTAGAAGGGGGTGGGCAGAGGATGCGCAAAGCATGGGCCGTGTTGGGGGGATGGCAGGACACTACTTCGTCGCCGGCGCAAGCATCGCGGAGCTGGCGCATGACGCGGAAGTGCTCTAGTGTATCCGAGCACCTCCGCTGCCGCTTGTGACCTTAGGGCAAGGTCCCCACGCTTTAGTATCCGTCGCCGGAGATGTTGTTCACCAGGAACGTGGTGAACTGCCACTTATCTTCTTCCGGAGGCTTGCGCACGCCCCACTTGGCGTACAGGTGATCCCAATTCTTCAGTGGATCCCAGTCAACGGCCTGGTTGAAGATCGGCCCGAGGTAGGGATACGCGAGCTTGAGGATCTGGTCATGCGGCAGGTGGTCAGGAAGCAGCACGCCCTCGCGGGGATGCTCTGCCATCCACACGGCTGCCGCCATGACTGCCGCCGCCACCTGCAGCGTGGTGGCATTCTGGTGCGGCACCAGTGATCGTGCCTCGTTGATGTCCAGCAGCGAGCCGATCCACCAGCTGCTGTAGTCATGCCCCATCAGCAGGCAGCCCAATTCGTCGGCGCCGCTGACGATATCGTCAGCCATGATGCGCAGCTTTGGCTGCAGCTCGTAGTTTCTCGAGTGCAGCTCCAGCATGCTGGCGATGGCGCTGTCGCAGGGCATGTAGGCGTAGTGGACGGTGGGGCGGTAGATGGCCTGACCGTTCTGTTGGACCGTGAGGTGCTCTGAGATGGAAAAGGCCTCGCCATGGCGGATGACCATGCCGATGATCTCT
>JAKORQ010000051.1 GCA_029777755.1 Planctomycetota bacterium | reverse complement strand
GGTGATCCTCGACAAACACTGACGATCAGTGCCATGGAAAACCGGAAGACGTCCACTCCACTCCACTGCGGGAAGCTGGTTGCTTTTTGCACTCGCGATCGTGCAACCAGCTCCCCGTAGCGAGTATCGCGGCGCTTAGAGGCGCACTTCCTGTCCCTTGTCGGCCGACTCATACATGGCCGTGAGGATCTTGATCATGTTCACGCCATGCTCGGGCTTGATGATCGGTTCGGCCCGCTTCTTGAGCACATCCACGAAGTGATGCAGCATCATCGCATGATCGGGGTAGGGGTTCTTGGGGACCTTGGGAGCGATGTCGTACAGGCCGGCCGGCCCCTCGGAGAATATCTTGAGCTGGCCGTGGGAGAGGTATGCGCCTGAGCGCGTGCCGCGCAGCTCGCAGAAGAGCGTCTCGTTCTCGATGTTACTTGCCCAGGAGAACTCGATCTGGAGGCTGGCGCCATTGTTGAAGCGGATGAAGCCGATCGCCAGGTCCTCGACATCAAAAGTTCCGCCGTCGGTCTTGCTGCCAAACTTGGAGTGCTCGGAGTCGGAAAGGGTGGAGTCGGCGAACTTGCGGTAGGTGCACCCTGAGACCGCGACAGGCACCGGATCTCCCATTAGCCACATGGCCACGTCGATGAAGTGCACGCCCAGGTCAATCAGCGGGCCGCCGCCGGAAAGGGCGCGGGTGGTGAACCAGCCACCGGCGCCGGGGATACCGCGACGGCGGATCCAGCCGCATCGTCCGGTGTAGATCTCTCCCATCTCTCCCGACTCAATATAGCGCTTGAGCCAGCGGCTGTTGGGGTGCCAGCGGTTATTGCGCATCGACATGAGAACCTTGCCACTGGCGCGGGCGGCGTCGGCCATCTTCTGGGCCTCGACGGTATTGATGGCGTCGGGCTTCTCGGTGAACACGTTGATGCCGGCGTTGAGGGCGGCCACCGCAACCTGCGAGTGGTAGAGATTTGGCGTCATGATGTCGACGAAATCGAGGCCGCCGGCCGCGATCATCTCGTTGAAGTCGGTATAGGCCTTGGCTCCAAGCTCCTTGGCCCATTTCTGTGCCTTCTCAGGAACGATATCGCACACAGCGACGATCTCGACCTCGGGATGCTCCACAAGGGTGGGACGATGCGCCCAGTTCCAGATGCCACCCAACCCAACAAGACCAGCTTTCAGTTTCTCGGACACGTCTATCCTCCAAATGGGTAAGCTAGACTACGCCGTTATTTGGCTTAATGGAAGAGCCCGGACGTGCAAGTCGCTTTGCGTTTGGTAATCTATCGCGTCCTATGGCCAAGAACATCAAGCCTCGGAGCGAAGACTATTCACAGTGGTACCTGGACGTCATCAAGGCAGCGCAACTGGCCGACTATGCACCGGTGAAAGGGTGCATGGTGATACGCCCTGAGGGGTATGCCATCTGGGAGGCGATCCAGCGGGAACTGGATCGCCGCTTCAAGGAAACCGGGCATGTGAACGCCTATTTTCCGCTGCTTATCCCGCAGAGCTTCCTGACGAAGGAAGCCGAGCACGTGGAAGGGTTCGCGATGGAGTGCGCCATCGTCACCCACACGCGCCTGGAGAAGCAGGCGGATGGCCAGCTCAAGCCGGCCAGTCCCATCGACGAGCCGCTGATCATCCGTCCCACCTCCGAGACGGTCATTGGCCACATGTACAGCCAGTGGGTGCAGAGCTATCGCGATCTGCCGATCCTGGTCAACCAGTGGTGCAACGTGATGCGCTGGGAGATGCGCACGCGTCTTTTCCTGCGGACGGCCGAGTTCCTCTGGCAGGAGGGGCACACCGCCCATGAGACGGCCGAGGAAGCGCAGGCCGAGACGATGAAGATGCTGGATGTCTACGCGGACTTTGCCGAGAACGTCCTGGCGCTGCCGGTGGTGAAGGGCGCGAAGACCGACAGCGAAAAGTTCCCCGGCGCGGTGACGACCTACTGCATCGAGGCGCTGATGCAGGATGGCAAGGCGCTGCAGGCCGGCACCAGCCATAACCTGGGACAGAACTTCGCGAAGGCGTTCGACATCAAGTTCCTGGGGCGAGACCAGAAGCTCCAGTATGCCTACACGACAAGCTGGGGTGTCTCCACGCGCCTGATCGGGGCAACGATCATGGCGCATTCCGATGATGAGGGTCTGATCCTGCCGCCGCGGGTGGCGCCCAACGTGGTGGCGATCGTGCCGATCTTCCGTGGCGAGCAGGAGATGGCGAAGGTGCGCGAGTATGTCCGCAAGGTGCTGGTGCAGCTTGTGGGCGAGGAAGAGGTAAGCGCCGCCGAGAAGCGCGCCCGTAGGGGGGAGATAGAGAGCTATTTCTTTGACAAGACCACGCATCAGTCGATCGTGGTTGACTGGCGCGATGCCCGCCCGGGTGACAAGCAGTATCACTGGGAGCAGCGTGGAGTACCCTTCCGCATTGAGGCTGGTCCGCGCGACGTGGATGGCAATGCCATCGTGCTGAAGAAGCGGCTGGATCGCAGCAAGGAGACGGTGAACCTTGCGGATGTCTCCGCCGGGTGGATGCGAGACAAGCTCGATGGCGTGCAGCAGGAGATGCTGGCCAGAGCGCTTGCCTATCGCGAAGCCAACACCCGCGAGGCCACAAGCTACGACGAGCTCAAGAAGATCATCGAGAACGATGGCGGGTTTGTTCGCTGCTTCTTCAAGCCTGATCGGGCCAGCGAGGCGAAGATCAAGGAAGAAACCAAGGCGACCGTCCGCTGCATCCCCTTCGCCCAGTCGGGCAAGAGCGGCAAGTGCATCTTCACCGGCGAGGATACGAGTACTGAGGTCCTGTTCGCGGTGGCGTACTAGTCTAGATCGTCGCTGGCGGTGCAGGTTGGTACTGCACTTTTGCCGGCCGGTGGCCTGAGCCTTTGCGCGGATGAGCGCCATAGAATCTTGGCGCTTACTCATCGAAAGGAACCATGGCTGCTTTTGATCTTGTGGTGATAGGTGCCGGGCCGGCCGGCTATGTTGGTGCGATTCGTGCCGCCCAGTTGGGCATGAATGTGGCGCTCATCGAGCGGGAGGCACTTGGCGGGACCTGCCTGAATATTGGCTGCATTCCCTCCAAGGCGCTGCTGGATGCCACGCACGAGTACTACCTGGCGAAGAACAAGTTCTCATCGCGCGGCATCAAGGTGGGGGATGTCTCGATCGACCTGCCGACGTTGATGTCGTTCAAGCAGAAGGTCGTGCGCCAACTGACCGGCGGCGTCGGCTCGCTCGTGAAGAAGAACAAGATCACCCACATCAAGGGCAACGCCAGGCTGTTGTCGGCCAGCACAGTTGAAGTAACGGCAGAGGGCGGCAAGCAGACCGTCGAGGCCAAACGCATCCTCATTGCCACGGGATCGAAGCCGGTCGAGCTGCCGGCGGCGAAGGTAGACGGCAAGCATATCGTCGATTCCACCGGCGCATTGTCGTTTGACTCGATACCAAAGAAGCTGCTGGTGATCGGGGCCGGCGCAATCGGCCTGGAACTGGGTTCAGTCTGGAGCCGGCTGGGCAGTGAGGTCACTTACGTCGAGTTCCTGCAGAATATCGCCGGGGCGGCCGACGCGGAGATTGCCGCGCTGCTTCAGAAATCGCTGGAAAAGCAGGGCATGAGCTTCCGGCTGGGTGCGAAGGTCACCGCGACCTCCATCAAGGGCGGCAAGGTCACCGTCACTTATGAGACCGGCGGCAAGAGTGAGAGTGTCGAGGTGGATCGTGTGCTGGTGAGCGTTGGGCGCAAGCCGGCCATCGAGGGACTGGGGCTGGAGCAGATCGGCGTCAAGCTGACAGCTCGCGGCGCCATCGAGGTGCGCGAGCATTACCAGACGGCCGTGGATGGGGTCTATGCCGTGGGTGACTGCATTGGTGGGGCGATGTTGGCGCACAAGGCCAGTGATGAGGCGATCGCCTGCGTGGAGCGAATGGCCGGTGTCGGCGGGCATGTGAACTATGACGCCATACCCAACATCATCTATACCGCCCCGGAGCTGGCCAGCGTCGGCTTGAGTGAGGAGCAGGCAAAGCAGAAGGGGCACGAGGTGAAGGTTGGCAAGTTCCCCTTTACCGCCAATGGCCGGGCCAAATCCATGGATGAGGTTGAGGGTACCGTCAAGATCGTAGCGGATGGCCGTACTGACCGGGTGCTGGGCGTGACGATCCTGCACGCCCGGGCATCGGAGCTTATCGCCGAGGCGGCCATTGCCATGGAATATTCAGCATCATCAGAAGACATTGCCCGCTCGGTGCACGCTCACCCGACGCTATCGGAAGCCCTTAAGGAAGCAGCACTTGCGGTCGATGGCAGGGCGATCCACTTTTGACATGAGACATGGGTGTCGCCTTGTGCCTGGCAATTTCACCCATTGGCCGCGCTGATGCTCATGATATTGCGCCCGATCTGATGTATGCTGTGCCCAGTTGCCCGGTATAGGGGCAACTGGAGGACTGTCCACGAATGAACCAGATTTATCGAGATCGTTCTGAGGTATTTGTCGGTGCGCAGTCGGCCGGCTCGGTGTTGGCCCGCTTCATGAATGGCGTTTACGCCTGGATGTGCGTGGGGCTGTGCATCACCGGCATCGCGGCCCTGCTTACGGTCCAGAGCGGAGTGCAGATTACCGGCGGGCTGATGATCATCCTGATCGTCATCGAGCTTGGCCTGGTGATGATGATCAGCGGGATGACCTCCCGCCTGAGTGCGTCGGCCGCCACGGGACTGTTTCTACTCTACTCAGCGCTAAACGGCGTGACGCTGTCGGTGCTGTTTCTTGTGTATACGCAGGCGTCGATTGCGGGGGCATTCCTCATTACGGCAGGCATGTTTGGCGTGATGAGCTTTTATGGCATGGTGACCAAGCGGGACCTCAGTTCGCTGGGCAGCCTCCTGTTCATGGGCGTGCTTGGCCTGATAATCGCCTCCATCGTCAACGTGTTCGTGGCGAGCTCGGCACTGTACTGGCTGATCAGCTATGCCGGCGTGGCGATCTTTGTTGGCCTGACGGCGTATGACACTCAGCGGCTCAAGGAGCTGGCTAACTCAACGGCCGGCAATCCGCAACTGGCGGCCCGGCTGGCGGTTAACGGTTCACTGATCCTTTACCTGGACTTCATCAACCTGCTGCTGTTCATCCTCCGCATACTGGGTGACAAGCGCCGGTAACTGACAATCTAAGGAAACAAATGTGGGCGACGGCACGAATTGCATAGCCGTCGCCTGTTTGTTTCTCTACAATGGCCCGATCTTCTACTGGAAGGAAGCAAAGGAAACTCATGACGATCACGAAGAACAAAGTGGCATCGATCGACTACACCCTGACCGGCGATGACGGCCAGGTAATCGATACCTCGCAGGGGCGGGGTCCGCTGGAATATATCCACGGCCAGGGTGCGATCATCCCGGGGCTGGAGGCGGCGCTGGAGGGCAAGGCCTGCGGCGAGCGCGTGAAGGTGTCGATCAAGCCGGCCGATGCCTATGGCGAACACAATCCCAAGCTGGTTCAGCCGGTGCCTCGCGCCAACTTTGGCGGCATCGATAAGATCGAGGTGGGGATGCAGTTCCAGGCCCGCACGCCCAATGGCGTTCACGTGGTTCGCGTGGTGGGCGTGGATGATGAAAACATAACCGTCGATGCCAACCACCCGCTGGCCGGCCAGACGCTGCACTTTGAGGTGACGGTGGTAGATGTGCGCGATGCCACTCCGGAAGAGCTTGAGCATCAGCACGTCTGCCATTCAGACGGCGGTTGCGGAAGCTGTGGCTGCGGCGGGCACTCTGAATAGTCCCGCAGCACCGCTCAACGACAAGCTGATGTGACGCCCGGCCAATATGGTCGGGCGTCATGCTCTATCTGGACCGATCGGATTGCCGAGCAGGGTTTGCAGCTCGACCAGGCGGTCCTCAAGCGTGGCGGGGTTGGTGCACTCCAGGCAGAGGCGCATGACCGGCTCGGTGTTGCTGTTGCGCAGGTTGAACCACCAGTCTCCCATGTCGGCGGTGATCCCGTCGATGTAGTCGATCTTTCCCCGGCGGAACTTGTCGGCGATGTCGCGCATGCGTGCCTTGGAGTCGTCGGCCGGGAAAGCGATCTGCCCTGAGTGTGCGTAGCGTTGCAGCGGCTTGACCATCTCGCTAAGCGGAGTGGCGCCGGCGCTGATGATTGAGAGCATGTGGGCCAGGGCGATCACGCCGGATTCGCAGTTGAAGTTGCTGCGGAAGTAGTACTGGCCGGTGAACTCGCAGCCGAAGATTGCTTCGTTGTCCGATAGGGCTCGCTTCATGTAAGGGCGGCCGACGCGGTCGCGCACCGGCTTGCCGCCGGCTGCCGCCATTTCCTCATCCAGCACGCGGCTGCAGCGTGCATCATGCACGACTATCGGATTGCTGGCACCTGCCGCGCCGATCAAGCTTCGCGCCATGAGGACGCCTGCCAGGTCGGGGCGGATTGCCTTGCCCGTCTCGTCGAGAAACAGCACCCGGCTGCCATCGCCGGAGAAGCAGGCGCCCAGGTCAACCTTCTCGGCGGCGCAGGTTTCCGCGAGCTTCTGCTTGGCCGAATTGGACAGCGGATCGGGACAATGCGAGAACCCCTTATCTGTGTCGAAGTTCAGCTCAATGATCTCAAGTTGCGGAATCTGCCCCAAAACGGCCGGG
>JAKORQ010000490.1 GCA_029777755.1 Planctomycetota bacterium | reverse complement strand
CCGCATCCGGCGAAGGGATGATGGCTAATGATCCCGTGATCATCGCCGAGACTGCTGCCGAGTTGAATGTTGAGCCGTCACCTGTACCCGAAGCATTCTTGCTGGCGGATCACGCTGGTGCCGATCGTTCGCCGCGCTGGTCGCCGGATGGCGAGATCATCATTTTTACGAGCACCGTCGATGGTCGCGATGTGATCGCGCTCGGTTCCCCTGCGGAACCGGGGGGTATGGAGATGCTCACCTGGAGTCGCGAACATAGCCGTGAACCGCAGTGGAGTCGTGATGGCAAGTTCATCGCCTTCCTGCGCCCTATCGCTGGCGGCGAAGAGTATCACGATATTTGGAGCTTCAGCCTCGAGGCAGGTGCGCTCACCAATCTTACCGGTGAGAAGTCGCCAGCGATGCGTCACAGCATTGAGTGGGTACCTGGCCGCAATCTGATCGCTTTTGTCACCATCGAAAATGGTTGGCAGGGTATCAGCGTGGTCAATGCTGATAACAAGGCTGGCTGGGTTGTTACCCGTGAGAGTGGCGACAAGACCGAGCCAAGATTCGCCCCGGACGAAGCGCGCTTGCTCTATCTCCGCACCGAGGGATTCACGCGTGTGCTTTGCGAACGCAGCTTGCATAGCTCCGCCGCCGGAGCGCTCGATCCGGGTGAGGGTGTGGCCAGTTTTGCTCGCTGGAGTGCTGCCAAGAAGATCGCCTATGCATTCAGTGCTCCGCAGCAGCCTTTCACGATCTTCGTGCAAGAGAACAATGCCAAGTCCGAGCGTACGGTTATCCAGCCACAGCTTACAGCCACAACTGCCGGAATGAACCTGCTGCAGCCACAACCGCTGGAGTTCCAGGTCGGCCCCGAGGAGACTTTCTCCGGGCTGCTCTACCAGCCGGAACGACTGCTGGGCGGCGTGGTCTATCTCCCCGATGGTCCGATGAGCACGCGTCGCGGATCGTTCCAGGCGCAGGAGCAAGCATTGGCCGGCGAGCGTGTGGCGGTGCTGAGCCCGGTACTTCACGGTGCCGCCGGCTTCGGTGCTGATGTCGAACAGGATT
>JAKORQ010000050.1 GCA_029777755.1 Planctomycetota bacterium | reverse complement strand
GGCGATATCAATCGCGTCAGGTGATGGTAGGGAACTCATGGCAAAGTATAGGAGACAGTCTCATCTCGATTACAAGGTTTGATCCCGTCCAGATCGCAATTCGGCAAAATCGAGGATCGGAAATTACCCGGTTACCGCATGCAGCTTTCCGCCGGCCATCACGAGGATGCGGTCGGCCTGCCGTGCCACCGAGCGATCGTGCGTTACCATCACGATAGTCTGGCCCTTCTTGCGGTGCAGGTCCTCCAGCAGGTTCATGATCTGCTTGCCGGTCTCGGCGTCGAGGTTGCCGGTAGGCTCGTCGGCGAACAGCACCTTGGGCGAGTTCATGAGCGCCCGAGCGATCGCCACGCGCTGGCGTTCACCGCCGGAGAGCTGCGCGGGCTTGTGCTTGAGCCGATGCTCCATGCCCAATTCCGTGAGCAGTTCCTTCGCCCGCTGGCGCAGTTGCGAGCGGCTGCGCAGGTACTCGATCCAGCCCATGTCCACCATCGCCGGGAAAAGCACGTTCTCCAGCACGCTCAGCTCGGGCAGCAGGTGATAGAACTGGAAGATGAAGCCGAAATCCCGACGGCGCAGCTCGGCCGCCGCGTTCTGCCGACGGCGATATTCCCGGCGAAGCCAGAAGCGATAGACAAACAGTCCAAGCCACCCGGCGATCAGCACTCCCCACGCGATCTGCAGGGCGAGGAACGTCCACGCCAGTGTTCGCAGCGTCTGCATCGACGCCGGTTCTTCCACTACCTCGTCGATCGGCAGCGTCATTGCCTGGTAATTGGCGATGGCCATGTCGGAGAGGATGCGGTTGCTGGTAAGCAGGGCAGCAATAGTGGTCGCCAGCAGGCCGGCCAGCAGGATCATCAGCACCTTCCAGCGCGAGAATGACTCAACCAGCCGCGGGGCCGGCGGCGGTTCACGCAGCGTGTAATCATGCTCCTGGAAGTACGTCCTGCCATCAGTGACCGATTCGAGCGAGCCGAGAATATGCAGCAGGGTGCTCTTGCCCGACCCGGAGCGGCCCTCGATGGCGACGAATTCGCCGGCCTTCACCTCCAGCGATGCGCCCTTGAGCACGTGGATGGTGCTGTCGCCCATCTGGAACGCCTTGCTGACCTCGGAGGCTTTGAGGATGGTCTGCTGGTCGCTCATTCGTACCTCACTGCCTCAACGGGGTTCATCCTCGCGGCACGAATGGCCGGCACGAGAGCGCCCATGACCGACGATACGATGGCGACAGCAACGATGATCGTCGCCTCGCGGGGATCGACAGTGTTGGGGATGGTGTCAAAGACGTACACCTCGGGCTTCCAGATCTGGATGCCCATCCATCGGCCAAGCTGCTGGTGCAGGAAGTTGATGTTGCGGATGATCAGGTACCCGGCGACAAACCCCATCCCCGCGCCGACGATGCCGATAGCCAGGCCATAGCCCAAAAAGATCCCGGCCACGCCTCTGCTGGTGGCCCCCACGCTTTTGATGATGCCAATGTCCTTCGTCTTCTCCACCACGATCATGTAGAAGATGCAGAAGACCAGGAAGACGGCCACCACGCTGATCATGCTGAACAGGAACACCACCAGCACCTTCTCATTCTCGACGGCCGACAGGTAAACGGCGTTCTTCTCTCGCCAGCTCTGTGCCTCGGGCACGTTCCATGTCCAGGAAAGCGGGGCACCCAGGCGTTCGTTTTCCTTTCTGGCATTGTCGTAGACCATGTCGATCGCCATCTGTATGCGCGACTTGGCCTGCTCGATTTGGACGCCGGGATTCAGGCGGATATGCACCTCGTGCGTTCGCGGCGGGCGCACGAAGGTTTCGCCGCGGGCATTGGTGAACGGCTGGGTGTCGATCATGCCCATGTCGAGCTGGGCGATGTGGAAGGGTACGTAGACGGTGGTGCCGTCAAACTGCCAGGCGCCGGTGTGGCTGTCGTCCGCGATCCAGTAACCCCGGCGGGAGATGTCAGCGCCGTCCTGGAAGTTGGACGCCTCGACATCGAAAAGTATCAGCGTCGCCGGCAGGGCATACTTGTGCAGGCTTCGGCCAATCACGTTGCCGTGTGGATCCTTGCGGATACCCAGCAGTCCCGAGCCAATGACCATGCCCGGCCAGTTCTTGCGCTGCTGCCTGAGACGCTCCAGCTCCTTGCCTTCCAGCGGCGTGAAGGAGAAGGTTGCGTTCTTCGCGGACTCTTCTGCCTGCGCGAGAAGTCGCTGCCGCTCCTGGGCAGAGATGCCCGGGGCATTGGCGGCCTCAATGTAGCGGCGGTACTGCCAGTAGAGCGATTGCGGGAAGGAGTTGACCTGGCCGATCTCCTCGATTGGGTAGCCGATCACCTGCACGCCCTCGCTCATGCGGTTGTCGATGTTCAGCAGGCCATAGGCACGGATGACCGGCACGGCTGACGCGACTTCCGGCAGCTTTTTCACTTCCTCGATGATCTGCTCGTAATAGCCGAACCCCCGCAGCCCGGTGTCGGGTGAACTGATGACGATATCACCCGTGACGCGGCGGAAGTTCTCCTCAAACATCCGCAGCCAGCCGCCCATGACGCTGATCACCACCAGCACCATGGCAGTACAGAGCATGACGGCGACAAGGGACACCCATGCAATGCGTCGCTTGCGAAGGTACTTGAGGATTAAATGCAACTTATACATCTAGGCTGTCGATTGCTGATTGTTGATTGACCTGCTAACGAGTCGGGCGTTTGTTCGGCGCTCTCCTTTCACCATCGTGATAGGCAGTCTCACTATCTGCGTCAGCAGGACAACGCGATGATTGGCAACGTCCGGCTTAAGCACGCATCTGCCCCTATGGTAGCAGTCCCGAGTTTCTCGCGCGGATCCCAAGGCAAACTCGCATAACCTGGCGCGGTCCTTACCGGTAGGCCGGGAATATCCCTCGGCGATATCCGCGCTAATTGCCCCAGCAGATCGTAGCAACTGCTCGCCGTGCGACCTTGTTCGACGATCACGCATCATCCTCGGACCGTCAACCATGGACGGATCTCCGGCAATCAGGGCCAACCTGTATGCCTCAAGACGCCAGAGGCTGTCCTGCTTGATCTCAAGCGGCACACCCTTGCTCAAAGGTCATGCACCAGCATTGTCAATGAGCAATCAACAATCAACAGGCTATTCTGGCCTCATCAGCGGGAACAGTATCACATCCCTGATCGACTCCGCGCCAGTGAGCATCATGATCAGGCGGTCGATGCCCATGCCCATGCCGCCGGCCGGGGGCATGCCGTACTTGAGCGCGGTGAGGAAATCCTCGTCCACCTTCTGCTTTTCCTCGTCGTCGCCGACCTGGTGCAGGAAGTGACGCGCCTGCACGTCCGGGTCGTTGAGTTCCGAGTAGCCGGGGGATATTTCCTGGCCGTTGATCGCCAGCTCGTACACATCCGCGAAGAACGGGTTTTCCTTGTTTTCCCTTGCCAGCGGGATAATCACCGAGGGAACGTGCGTCACGAAGCAGGGATCGATCAGCGTCGGCTCGACCAGCTTTTCGTACGTCTCGGTAAGCTGCTCGGCCGGCGTGCCGTTGAGCTTGAGATCCTTGCCCGGGTTGGCCTTGCGCAACTGGGCCTTCTGCTCCTCGGTGAGCGGGTTGCCATCAAACTTCCAGCCGGTGCGCTCAAGGACAATCTGGTCCATGCGCACGCGGCGCCATCGCTGGCCGACCGGCTTGCTGGTGTCGCCCTCGAGGTTGATGGTTCGCACGACCTCGCCGGCCGCGTTCTTATGCTCGATCTTCAGGGTACCGATGACGGTCTGCGCCAGGTGGCAGATCAGGCTCTCGACAAGCTCGGCCATTGTCTCCCAACTGCCATACGCCTCATACGCCTCGAGCATGGTGAACTCAGGGTTGTGACGGGGGCTGATTCCCTCATTGCGGAAGTTGCGGTTGAGCTCGAACACCTTGGGCATACCGCCCACCAGCAGGCGCTTCAGGTAAAGCTCGGGCGCGATGCGCAGGTACATGTCCAGGTCGAGGGCATTGTGATGCGTGATGAACGGCCGGGCGGTAGCGCCGCCGGCCTGCGGCTGCATCATCGGCGTCTCGACCTCGAGGAAGCCGCGGCCGCGGAGGAACGAGCGGATTTCCTCGATGATGCGGATGCGCGTCTTGGCCAGTTGCATCACCTCGGGATTGGCCCACAGGTCAACATAGCGCTGGCGATAGCGTGCCTCGACGTCGGTAAGTCCTTCCCACTTGGCTGGCGGCGGCAGCAGCGCCTTGCTGGCCATGGTTACCTGACTTGCCCAGATGGTGATCTCGCCGGTGCGGGTGGTACCGAGATTTCCCTCGGCCACGATCTGGTCGGCCAGGTCCAGCAGGCGCGTGATGTTCCACGAGAGCTCATCCACGCGGCGCTTGTCGATGGCAACCTGGATCTCACCTGAGTCATCGCGCAGGCGCAGGAACACCAGTTTGCCCATATCGCGGAGGAAAACGATTCGCCCGGCCAGCTTCAGTACCGGGCCGCCATCCTGCCCGAACTCGGGCTTGTGCTGGCCGCGAGCCTCACTGATGGGCATCAGTCCGTCGACGCGCCCGCCAAATGGGTCTACACCCAGTTCGCGGAGCTTTTGTGCCTTCTGACGTCGTTCCTGTTCGTAAACGCTGGTATTTTCCTGCATAGTCTGATCCGTAATCCGCAAAGGGCCGGATCATATCGCAAAATGCCTTTGTTTGTTAGCGGTAGTGTCCGACTCTCTTCACTGGGCGATCCTGAGGGCGGTGAAACGATGTCGGCAGCGCAGGCAGCGGTGCGATGGTTTGCTCCAGATGAAGTAGGCAACGTAAGCGAAGGTACACAAAAGCAGCACCGGCCACTGGACAGTCAGGGATCCTGCCAGCAGCAGGATCACCATGGACTGGCCGATTCTCCAGCCCCAGGAGAGCGGCTCTGTATCTGTGCTGTGGCACTGCGGGCAGCGGGCGACCTTGGAGCAGACGATGGCATCGTCATCCTCGTAGTCATACTCATCGTCGCTGTCCTGGTCATACAGCTCTGGATCCTCGTTGCGAAGCACCTCTATAGCCTCCTCGGCGAACTGTTCCGGCACCTTCACCAGGACAAACCCCACTGCCGGCAGGATGTGGCAGAGGGTCATCGCGGTGAACTCGTTGTCGATGTAGCTGGGGATGTCCGCAGCATCAAGCTGGAGCCTGGCTACATGAGCCATGGCAGCTTGGGAATAACTCGCGACCGTGACCCAGCCGTCGCGGTTTCGTCTTGCGTGCTCCAGCCTGAGGGTGTCGGCCATCGGCGCTCAGTGGAGCGCATTGTACCGCCCCCGCGCCTACAGCCCCAGCACATTCGCCATCGAATATCGCCCGGCGGGCTTGTCAGCCAGCCAGATGGCCGCCTTGAGCGCCCCATGAGCAAAGGTGTCGCGCGTGGTGGCTGTGTGTGTCAGCTCAAGCCGTTCGCCGATACCGCCGAAATAGACGGTGTGCTTGCCGACCTCATCGCCCACTCGCAGGGCCTGCATGCCGATCTCACCACGCTTGCGGGGCACATCATCCCCCTGGCGGGCAAAGACCAGCGAGTCGCGTGTCTTGCCGGTGGCCTTGAGGATGGCGTCGGCGATACCCATGGCCGTGCCAGAGGGGGCATCCTTCTTGAAGCGGTGATGCAGCTCGGTGATCTCCAGGTCGTAGTCATCGCCGAGGATCCGCGCCATCTCGGCCGCCACCTTGAACATCAGATTGACACCCAGGCTCATGTTTGGCGCCTGGAGGATCGGGATCTCCTTCGCGGCCTCGTCGATCAGGGTATGGTCGGATG
>JAKORQ010000489.1 GCA_029777755.1 Planctomycetota bacterium | reverse complement strand
CGCTGGACGATCTTCAGACGCATAACCCTGCCTCTGATGCGGCCGGGACTGCTGGCCGGCGGCACGATCGTCCTGATCTGGAGCTTCACGGAGCTGGGTACGCCACTGATGTTTGACTACAACCGCGTCACCAGCGTGCAGATCTTCCAGCGCATCACGCAGGTGGAGGGCAACCCGCTGCCGTATGCGATGGTGATCGTGATGATGGCGGCATCCATCGTGCTCTATCTGCTGGGCAAGGTGCTGCTGGGCAGGAGCAACGTGGCCGGCGTAACCAAGGCGTCGCTGCAGGCGACCACCCGCAAGCTCTCCGGCGCACGCGGCGCGATGGTGGCTGGGGCGTTCCTGGTGGTGATCGGTCTGGCGCTGCTGCCGCATATCGGCGTGGTGCTCACCAGCGTCGCGGGCGTGGGATCGTGGTATCAGTCGGCCATGCCGATGGTCTTTTCCGGCGAGCATTACATCAATGGCCTGTCTCACGAGGTGACGATCCCCGCGATCAAGAACAGCATGATGTTCGCGCTGCTGGCAACGGTTGTCGACGTGGTGCTGGGCTGCCTGATTGCGTGGATCATTGTCCGTTCCACGCTGCCGCTGCGCGGGTTCATCGACGCCATGAGCATGTTGCCGTTGGCCGTGCCGGGGCTGGTGCTGGCGTTCGGCTACTTGGCCATCAGCTTCCAGCTCAAGCACTGGCTGGGCGAGCATGCCCTGATGGAGCATCTCGATGTGCAGAAGAACCCGGCCACGCTGCTGGTAATCGCCTATGCGGTGAGGCGTCTGCCCTATGTGGTGCGCAGCGCCGTCGCCGGGTTGCAGCAGACGCCGCCTGACCTGGAACTGGCCGCGCGAAACCTGGGGGCTTCGCCGTTGACCACGGTCAGACGGATCATGATCCCGCTGATAGCGGCCAACCTGCTGGCCGGCGCGCTTCTGGCGTTTGCGTTCGCGATGTTGGAAGTTTCCGATTCGCTGATCCTGGCGCAGAAGCAGGCCTACTGGCCGATCACCAAGGCGATCTATGAGCTGTTCCAGCGTCTGGAGGACGGCCCGTATGTTGCCAGCGCCCTGGGCGTTTGGGCGATGGTGCTGCTGACACTGACCATCCTGCTGGCCAACAACCTGCTGGGCAGGAAAATGGGGGCGATATTCCGGGTGTGATGGATGCGCGCTCGGGAACTATCGATTTGCGATTGCTGCCGATCAGTCAGGACCTGGTTGGAACTCGCAGCGACTGGCAACAAGGGTCGTATATCTGTGTTGGTTGCTGCTGCAAGCTCTCGAGTTTCTCTAACAGCGCAGATCACGCTCCAGAACGAGCACGTGGAGACTTAAGCTCTAGCAGGACGCTGGTAGTCGCGCATAAAGCAAAAGTAATAAGCAATATGCGTGAACCCGTGCCCATCTGTGGGTTCTCATCAATCCGCGTACATTTCGCACTGCGACTTAACAGGAAGCGGCCTCCGGTACGGCCGGCTTGATCAGTTCCGGGTCGATGATGCCGCCGTTGCGGATGATGGTCTGTTGCAGCTTCTCCAGTGGTACGGCGCCGTCATCTATCCTGTCTTTCACCAGGATGGCGGCCGCGGTGCCGCAGGCTTCGCCGCTTACCGCGCAGGTGCCGATGGCGCGGGTAACGTCGACGACCGTCTCGTCGGCCGAGATACATCGCCCGGCCGCGAACAGATTCGGGCACGTGTCCGCATGGAGGGCCCGCAGCGGGATTGGATAGACCGGCCCGCGGCGTCGCCAGTCGCCGGTTAGTCCAACGGCGTCATCCAGCCACACATGTCGATGTTGCTCGCCGATGGCAAACTCATTTTTCAGGCAGCGGGTGACGCGGAAGCAGGGGATGCTCGGCAGGCCGAAGGGATATATCGTGTCATCGGGGTTTTTGGCGCGCTTCTCCTCGAGCTTCTCGCGCAGCAGGCGGCGCGTTTCCAGCACCTGGCGGGTGACATCGCGATGGTCGGTACCGGAGAAGAAGGGGCCTTCGACGCCCCGGCCGCGATGCTCCTTGTCATATGGCCTGGAGAACTTCACGAGTCGCAGCTCACCGTTGTAGATCTCGAAATACCACCCGGCGTGCACGTTGCTCTCGTAGACCTCGGTGGCGCAGCCGGCCAGGTGGCAGACGTCGGCATCGCCGGTGGCATCGATGAACTGCCTGGCGGCGATGGCCAGCCGGCCGCTCTTGTTCTCGACGATCAGGTGGGTTATCGCCTTGCCGTCGCGCTGTACCTGGCAGACGCGGGTGTCATACATGACCTGCACGCCGGCCTTTTCCAGCACGACCTCGAGTTCCATCTGGAAGGCATAGGGGTTGAAGCCAGTGAGGAAGCGGCTGTTGTTGCGCTGGCCCGGCTCGCCGCCGCCTTTCCAGCAGTCAGGAACGGGCAGGAAACCGGACTGCTGTACCGGGGCCTTGAGTTCGATCACCGACAGGCGCAAAAGCTCCTCGGCGATGCCGCCCATAACCTGTCGGCCATAGCCATCGCACAGCGGCAGATACATGGTGACATTGCCAAGCGTGGCCAGTCCGCCCAGCCCGAACTGCCGCTCGATGAGAATGACACTAACACCCTGTCGCGCGGCCGCCAACGCCGCCGCCACCCCGGCAATACCGCCGCCAGCGACAACAACATCACAACTCGCATCGACAGGAATCAGCCTCTCCGGCTCACGGATGGTCTGCGTACTCATCTGACCCTATCCTGATGTACTCCAGCCCGCATCACCATGTGCCCGCATACATGGTTCTCCGCGTGCGCGTTTGGGCAAATGGTATTACCACTCGCCTAGCATCGCAATCCCAAAACGGGGACGCATCTACAAAAACGGGGACGTAAATAGTATTGGCGCGATTTGCCGCACACCGTATCCTTCCATCCACTATGGCAAGGCAGGCTAGAGTGGCTCCTCCGGGGATGATCTACCATGTGCTCAATCGCGCGGCCGGGAGAACCGTCTTCATGCGATCTGAAAAGGACTTTCAGGCGTTTCAGCGGATTCTCATTCATGCGCACGAGCGTGAGCCTCTGCCCATCCTCGCTTACTGCCTGATGGGCAATCACTGGCACTTTGTCGTCCATCAGAAGCAGCAGGGGCAGATGGCGAGATTCTTCCGCTGGCTTACGCTGACGCATGCGGTTCGCTGGCGGGTGGCTCATAAGAGCGTGGGGGAAGGGCCGCTGTACCAGGGGAGATTCAAGAGCTTCCCGGTGCAGCGTGGCGGGCGGATGCTGGAGGTACTGCGATATGTGGAGCGAAATGCCCTCTCGGCCGGCCTGGTGAAAGGGGCGGAGGAGTGGCCGTGGTCGAGCCTCTATGTGAGGGCAAAAGGCCCGGAGGAGTTGCGCAAGATCCTGAGCAGTTGGCCGGGCGGTGAACCATCCGGCTGGCTGGACTATGTGAACGAGCCAATCACGCCGCGCGAACTGGAGCGACTCGAAGTCAGCGAGCGCCGCGGCCGACCCTACGGGGAAGAAAGATGGGTGCTTAGGACGGTCAAGGAGCATGGCCTTGAGTTCACGGTGAGAAGCGAAGGGCGGCCGAGGAAAGAGTAGGGGACCCGATTGCCGCTTTGCGATCTGCGATCCAGTAGATAAACGAGCGAAAACTATTTACGTCCCCGTTCTTAGAACACGTTTTTTAGACGTCCCCGTTTTTAGAACACAGCGGGATTTCTTGTATAAAGCGGCGGATGCGGGATGGCAGTGAGTGGCGCAAGCCGCGGGCGGCAATGGCGTTTCACGGAAGTGTTATTTTACCGTAACACTCAAGGGGCTCGACTTCATAGTTTCTCGGTGTTGATCTGTGGTTCCTCCAAAAACGGATCGCGTTGAGTCCGCATCGGGCCTGGCTCGCACCCATTCGCGTTTTTGATTTTTCCTTTTCTGTGGTTACGCTCACCGGCGTCGTTTGCGTTGCATTCGTCATTAAGAAGGAGCGATTCGCATGTCCCCGGAGTTTCGTGCTCGGCTGCAGACCCTGGTCATGGATCACAAGGCGCTGCTCAGCCGGCGGAATATCGTTGATGAGAGCTGGCAGAATGGCCTGTTTAAGCGGTACCGCTACCCGGTGCTTACGGCCGCCCATACGCCGCTAACCTGGCGGCTTGACCTGAACGAGAAGACCAATCCCTATCTCATCGAGCGGCAGGGGATCAACGCCACCTTCAACGCCGGGGCGATCGAGCTGGATGGCAAGATTCACCTGATGGTTCGCGTGGAAGGGTATGACCGCAAGAGCTTCTTCGCGGTGGCCGAGTCGGAAAGCCCCGTCGATGGCTTCCGCTTCTGGGACTATCCGGTCACCATGCCAGAGACGGATGACCCGGACACCAACGTCTACGACATGCGCCTTACCAGGCACCAGGACGGCTGGATCTACGGCCTGTTCTGCACCGAGCGCAAGGACCGCTCGAGGATGAACGATCTTTCGGCCGCCACCGCCCAGTGCGGCATCGCCCGCACCAGGGATCTGCGCAACTGGGAGCGCCTGCCGGACCTCAAGAGCCGCTCTCCGCAGCAGAGAAACGTCGTGCTGCACCCTGAGTTCGTGAAGGGCAAGTACGCCTTCTACACGCGGCCGCAGGATGATTTCATCGATGCCGGCTCCGGCGGCGGAATCGGCTGGGCACTATGCGATGACATCACCAATGCGGTCATCGAGGAAGAGAAGATCATCGACCGCCGCTACTACCACACCATCAAGGAGTCGAAGAACGGCCAGGGCCCGCATCCGATCAGGACGAAGAAGGGTTGGCTGCACGTCGCCCATGGCGTTCGCGGCTGCGCGGCCGGCCTGCGGTATGTGTTGTACGCTTTCCTGTCAGACTTGAAGGATCCGTCAAAGGTGACGCACGCACCGGCGGGCTACCTGATCGCACCCGAGGGCGACGAGCGCATCGGCGATGTCTCGAACGTTGTCTTCTGCAACGGCATGGTCGCCCGCAAGGATGGCAGCATGTACATCTACTATGCCTCCAGCGATACGCGGCTGCACGTGGCAGAGACCAGCGTCGATCGCATGCTCGACTATGTCATGAACACGCCGTCAGACCCGATGCGGTCGGCCAAGTGCGTCGAGCTGCGCAACAAGCTCATCGAGAAGAACCTCAAGCTGATCGAGAAGAGCGATGATCCGCTGCTGAAGGCCTGCAGGGACCTGTAGAGCTGCTCAACCTTGAGTGGAGCGGCTTGTCCTGTAGGCCGCGGGATTGCGAATCGACGGAAGAATACCCGAACTGGATGCACATTGACCGGCATCCAGACGTCCACCTGGGGCTACCTCGTCGTTTCGTGGTGAAGAAGGGAAGCACATCGTCCGGTTTGCCTGGCTCTGATCGTGCATGTTCGTTGAGGATTCCCTTACCTCCCGCGGGGCGGAGACCGCCGCTCCACTTTTAGCAGAACAGGTCCAGCTCAAGCAGATTGCGAACCACGAGGAAACAGGACGCTCGTTTGTTAGTGCCCTTCCTCGTTACTTGAGGAAGGAGAGCACCTTTTCCACGTGTCTGCGCGTGGCGCCCTGCTGCTGGCGGACAACCTGCTGGGCGCGAGCCCCCATGGCTGCGGCCTCGGCCGGGGCGGCCAGGAGCTTTTCCACCGCCTGGCGCAACGTCTCCGCATCGTGCACCTCGCACATGGCATCGCAGGCACGAAATGCGTTCATGGCCTCGGCGAAGTTCGTGGTATACGGGCCGACGATCACCGGTTTGGCCAGCGCAGCCGGCTCAATCATGTCCGAGCCATGCTGCTTTTTCCCCAGGTCAACCAGCGAGCGCCCGACGAACACCACCCTTGCCAGCGAATAAAACTTGCGCAGCTCGCCCATCGTGTCGCCTAGCACCACGGCCTTGCGGGAGATGATGCCCGCTTTCCCAGCGACCACTTGCGAGCGCCGAACCAGCTCAAATCCACCGGAACTGATCATCTCCGCAACTTCATCAAAGCGCTCCGGCTTGCGCGGCACGATCGCCAGGCGGAGTTCCGGGTGATCGCGCAACAGCTCGCGGTAGACATCGAGGATGACCTGTTCCTCGCCGGGGCCGGTTGATCCGCAGACCCACAGCGGTTCGCCGACCTGCAACCCAAGTGACCCGGCCAACTCGTCATCGCCGGCGATGCGCTGCGCGACCTGGGCGGTGTCGAACTTCATCGTGCCGGTGATCTCCACGCGGTCGGGCGGTGCTCCCATCTGGATGAAGCGCTGGGCGTACTGCTGCTCCTGTGCACAAACGGTTGCCAGCCGGGAAAACATCCGCTTCGTCACCGGCGCCACCCGCAGGTAATTGCGGAAGGAGCTCTCGGTGACGCGGCCATTCACAAGGATTACCGGGATGCCGCGCGATTCGCACAGCTTCATGAAGTTGGGCCAGACCTCCAACTCCATCAGCACCACGACGGCCGGACGAACCGCATCCAGCAGCCGGTTGATTGCGCTGCTGAAATCCAGCGGAAACCGCACCACCTGGACGCGCGGATTGTTGCGATACAGCTCCAGCCCGCGGTTGTAGCCGGTGTCGGTGGTGCTGGTCACGACGAACTTCAGCTCCGGCCGCTCGCCTGCCAGCTCATCCACCAGCTTGCGGGTGGCGTTGATCTCTCCGAGGCTCACCGCGTGGATCAGCACCAGCGGCTCATCCCCCTGGCGCGGCTCGACGTGGCCCATGCGGTTGCTGAAGGCGCCAAGGACCTTCTTCCTCGCCCTGGTGCGGAGCAGCCAGACGGGCGCGGAGAGTGCCACCCCCGCGCCATAGAGGATGTCGTATAGATTGGGCATCGCCGGGTCAGCAGAAGTACAACCGTTACGCGCTTACTTCCAGCCCTTTCGTCTTCTGCGCGATCTCCAGGCTCCACTTGGCGCACTGGCTGATGGCGATCGGGTGGTAATCGATGATGGCCGACTGCAGCGTATCATTGAGCGGCTTGATCCACTTCTCCGGAAGCTGTTTCGCCCCCAGCATGGCCCCGGCGATCGAGCCGGCTGTTGCCCCGTTGCAGTCGGTATCCCATCCGCCCATGACCGCTATCGAGATCACCTTCTCCAGATCATGCCTGCCCAGCAGCAGGGCAGCCACCACGATGCCGGCATTGTTGTTGGTATGCACCGGGTCGTAGTGCCCCAGCAGGTTGTAGATCTCATCCAGCACGGGCTCGAAGTTGGCGCTCTTGTACTCGTAGCGGTGGCAGATATCGATCACCTGCCGCATCTCCGCGAACAGCCGGCTGGTGGAGGGAATCTCAGAAAGCCCGGCCTCGACGATCTGCAGCGGATCATCGAGCACAAAGGCGGCGGCGATCATGGCGGCCACGAACATCGAGCCGTAGATGCCATTTTTCACATGGCTCATGCGGGCATCGCGCCACGCAAACTCGGCCGCCAACTCCATGGTCCCCGGAGCTGCGTAGCCGAAATGATCAGCGCGGATCTGGGCGCCGATCCATTCCCTGAAGGCGTTCTCGTTGGTGGCGACCCAGTTCCAGTCGATCTGCCTGTCCAGCTCGGCCGACGGCGTGCGCCACATCTGCATGTGCACCTGGTAGCGACGCACGAAGTTCAGGTATGCCTGCGTCTCGGCCGTGCAGACCATCGAATAGGGCAGGTTGTTTATCCACAGCCGCATCATGTCGTAGGTGGTGAAGCTGTGTCCCACCTCGCGGAAGACCTTCTGTCCCAGCACCGTGTAGCGAATGTCGTCATCAGACTCCATGAAGGCGATCTGCTCGCGCGTGGAGCGGTAGCAGCCGACCTTGCCGGTTTTCTCCTCGGCTGGCGAGTGCTGCGGGATGTAATCGCGAATGGGATACTCCGAAGGCGAGATGCCGACCAGGTATTCCTTGATGCGCTGCTTCGAGGAAAGCCCGTTGTACGGCTGCATGAACCCCTCAACCGGCTTGCCAAGTGCGCACCCGGCACAGCGTCCCAGCCATGCCCCGTACAGGCGGTCGAAGAGCTGCTCATCGTCGTAGGGCAAATCCACTTTGCGCGGCCCGGGCACACGCGCGGCGCGGATCGCGTCCAGGTCATTCGGCTCGTTGAAGGGAAAATCCTTGCGTACGGGCAGTTCCAGCATCTTTTGCCAGAGGATGTCCATTGCTTCCGGGTCGTAACCGGTAGCTGCCGCTTCCCTGCGGATCTGTTCCAGCACGTGCGGATCCTTGCCCTCCTGTGCCGACTGCACAAACTCAAGCTCGAACATCGCACGCTGTGTGTCCCAACCCGGCATGTAGTCGCTCCTGTAAATCGTGAACGCGTCAGAAACCGAAGAATACCCATGTAGCCTTTGCGGCGGAAGTCCGGAGATTTTAGCGCTGTTACCTCGTCGGTAGCGACGGCTGTGGCGCCAATCCCGTTGGCCGGGTGGTGCCGCCCGACAGCCTCGTGCTGGGCACACTCGGGAGCCTGTCCGGCAGGGCCGGACGCACCACCAATTGAGCATCGATGACGTGATACACGTTGGCCCCGGACGGGCGATACCAGAAGATCGGCCGATCCGACCCGTACAGCACATCGCTCCCCGCGTAGTGCCAGTCGGAGCCATTTTCAGGCTCGGCGATGAACATCCAGCCCCGGCCGAGCTGCATGAGATTGGCCTCCAGTTGCTCCAGGGCATCGCGATGCTCAGGCGTGCCCCTGGGAGGAAGCTTCTTGTAAAGGTCCGCGATGAGCTGATTCATCCCAACCCTGTCAAACTGGGCGGGGAACTTGCCGCCATTGAGCTGCGCGGCGATCCCCAGCGCCTTGACCAGGTCCTGCTCGCTGGCAGGCTTGAGATTCACCCGTATTGACGCAAGTTCATATCCTTCCGGCGCTTCCATCGCGAACTGCGCCTCATCCAGCGGCTGCCCCCAGGTAAATTCGTTCATCAGCACACTGCCGGGGGGATTCCCCTGCGGCAGTTGCAGCTCGACGATGGCCGGCAGCTTGGTTTCGGCGTCGGCCCAGATGCTCATCTGCAGATCGTCTCTCTGGACGACAAACTCCTGTACGCGCCGCCCGCGCACGGTGGTCTGCCGCGCCGGCGTGCCGTCATCCGGCTTGAGCTTCTTCAGAAGTTCCACCGCATCGACGGGATATGTCTCGGCGAACATGTCCTCCCAGTTGCGCAGGGTGGCCTTTCCCTTGTTCTGCTCCAGTGTGAGGGCCTTTCGCTCCCGGGCATCCCAGATGATGGTGGTGTCGGGAGGGTCCATCACCTGGCGGATCCTGCCCGGCTCCAGAACTGAGACTTGCGCCTGTACCTTGCGCGTGCGGTCATCGGAGAGGATGACATTGCGGACCATGTAGTAGCTGGCCGAGTTCTCCTCGGCGATGGCCTGCACCATCTCGGCAAACTCCATGTCCGGCGGCAGCTTGCGATACTTGAAGTATGCCAGCACCCCGAGAGATATCGCCATGATCAACAGGGCGGCCAGCGCCAGCGGGAGATTCCTCGATGGCTGCGGCGGCTTCTCAAAGTCGATAAGGGGGGCCTCGGCCAGGGCCTTGCGCGTTTTCTCGATCAGTTCCTGGCTGAGCGGTGGCACCACGGCGGAGCGCATCTCCGCCACTGCGCTTTCCAGCAGGTCGTCGGCCAGCAGTGTTGCATCCTGGTCGCTGGAGGAAACCTGGGCCAGTTCCCGGCCGAGCTTGCTGCACATCTCATTGGCCGTCGGCCCAATCGAGTCGAGCGTGGCTCTAGTCTCCATGGCTATCTCGGCGAAAGTCATGCCGCTGAGATAGCGCAGACAGAAGATGGTGGCCGACTGCTCGCTGGGAACCTCGCGCAAGCGTGCCCGAAGGCGATCGGCCAGGCTTGTGCCGCCGGGGGCGGGAAGCTGCCGCAGGGTCTCCAGGGCGGTGACGGTGGCGACGTGCTCGAGAAACAGCCGCCAGTCGGAAACCGAATCGCGCTGCGCATCACGATGGGCCGCCAGCATGGCATTGGTAAACGCCCCGGCGGCCGCATCCCCAGGCAGGACGCGGTGAAGCGTTTGCCACACTGACTGGCCGTATTGATCGAGAATGTCGTTCCACTCCGGCACGGCGTGCAGAGTCTACACCATGGCGGTTAAGCTTTCGATGTCCCTGTGCACTGATTCATCGTTGCGGCGACAGGGCAGTTTGGCCCAAAAGTAGGGCAGCCCTGGCCTCATGTCGTCAGATATCGTAGGTCAGCTCTTCCGTCTCATCATCGATCTCCACGCCGGTGGCATCGATGGAGCTACCCAGCAGCACGCGGGCGCGCTCGATCGCTTTCTTCACCGACACGAAAATGCCCTGGCCGGTGAGCAGCACGTTATCCGTGCCCAGCAGGTCAACCAGTCCGTACGACCGCAGGATGGGCAGCAACTCCTGCCGCACGCCGCAGAAGATCACGTGGCGATCCTGCTCATGCATCTGCCTGATGAACTGCTCGAACACGTGCAGGACGGTCGAATCGACCGAGTGCATGCGCTTCAGGCGGAAGATGGCCACGCGCACATCGCTGCGCTGGATAAGGGCCAGCCGATCCTGCAGGTCATCGGCCACCCCGAAGAACAGGTCGCCATCGATCTGCACCAGCGATACGCGGTTGATCCCGGCGCGGTCGCGCAGTGGTCGCTCCATGAAGCGGCCGCCTTCCAGCGGCACCATCTCCTGTATGTGCAGCCGCGATGCCTGGCGGATGTACAGTGCCAGGTTCAGGAACACGCCGATGAAAACGGCGTACTGCAGGGGCGCCAGCAGGGTGGCCAGCAGCGTGATGATGCAGACGACAAGGTCTTCGCGCGAAACCTTGTGCAGGCGGGCGATGTAGCGGAAATCTATCAGTCCAAAGGCGATGACAAAGAGGATGGCCGCCAGGCTGGCAAGCGGGATGTATCGCGCCTGCTGGGCGAAGAGCATGACCACGATGGCGATCGTTATCGCAGTAACTACGCCGCCGATGCGCGTAAGCCCGCCGGCCTGGTAATGCAGCGCTGACCGTGTGAACGATCCGCTGCCGGGGATGCTCTGGAAGAACGAGCCGACGAGGTTCTGCAACCCCTGCGAGAGGACCTCCTGGTTGGGGTTGATCTTCTCGCCGGTCTTGCCGGCGATCGACTTGGAGATGGCCACCGCCTCGACCATGCCCAGAACGGAAAGCGCCAGCGCTCCGCCGAGCAGTCGCTCAAAGTCGCCGAAGCTGATCGACGGTATGCTGAACCCCGGCAGGCTCCCGGGGATGTCTCCCACCAGCGCGACGTCATTCCCGGTCCATCCGGTCAATGCCACGATCACCGCGCAGGCAATGATCGCCAGCAGTGCCACCGGTACCACCCGCGGTAGCGCTCTGCCGACTACCATCATTGCCAGCGTCACTGCCCCCAGCAGCAGGGCCCGCCAGTTCACCTGGTCGAGCTGCGAGAAGGTATTGAGGAAGGTGGAGACGATCGAGGGCAAATTCTCATGCTTTGGACCGGACGGCACCCCGAAAAACGCGGGCAACTGGTTGGCGATGATCAGCACGCCCGCACCGGCCGTCAGCCCGACGAATACCGCCCGGCTGACATACTTGATCATGCCGCCCATCTGGGCGGCCGCGAAAGCGATCTGGATCAGCCCCTTGATCAGCGCCAGGGCAAACACCAGTTGCAGGTACCGCTCGGGGGTCAGGTCGGCGAAGCCGGCGATGGTGGAGGCCACCAGCAGGCTCTGGGTATTGGTCGGCCCGGAACGCAGGTGCTGCGAGGAACTGAACAGCGACCCGATCACGCCATGCACTATCGAGGCGTACAGCCCATACTGCGGCGGAACCCCTGCGATGACCGCATATGCCATCGACTGTGGTATCTCGATGGCGCAAACGGTCAATCCCGCGGCCAGGTCGGCGCGGAACTTGCGCCAGGAGTAGTCGCGCAGAACCGCAACCGGCGTGGCAAGCATTTCACGAACGGCTAGGAGCATCGCGACGAGTGTAGCGACACATGGCCATGACAACCAAATGCGCAACTTTGCGTGGGGCAGTGCGTCCAACCAAAGGGTAATCGTGGCGGCAGCGATGCAAGTATCTGGCGTTGCGCGATCTACATAACGCAGCTTCTGGATGCGAATGGTGCTGATCCGCTCGGCGTCGCGCCGCTAGTGGCCGCCTTGCAGGAACAGGCACGCGCTCTTAAATTGCTCGGCCATGCAGCTAGACAACAGCGTCCTCCGCCAGCAGTTCGCCCAGGTCTTTTCTCCCGGTGGAAGAGTTCGAATTGTCCGCGCCCCCGGCCGTGTTAACCTCATCGGCGAGCATACCGACTACAACGACGGATTCGTGTTCCCCATGGCCATCGAGCCGGAGGTCCGCATCGCCTGCCGCCTTCGCGAGGATGGGCTGGTGCGCTTCTCCTCCACCATGTTCCCCGGCGAGATCACCGAGTTTTCCATCGAGGGCGACATTGATAAGGCTCCGCTGGGCCACTGGAGCAACTATCCCCGCGGGGTGGCTGCATCGCTGCGGAACTCGGGGCTGCCGCTGGTGGGCATGGACGCGCTGCTGACCAACTCGCTGCCTGGCGGCGGCGGGCTTTCCTCCTCGGCCGCTGTGGAAGTTGCCACCGCCCAGGCGTTCCTCACCCTCGCCGGCCACAACGTCGAGCCGATGCGGCTGGCGCTGCTGTGCCAGAAGGCCGAGCATGAATACGCCGGTGTTCCCTGCGGCATCATGGACCAGATGATCGTGGCCACTGCCCGTGTCGGTCATGCCATGCTCTTTGACTGCCGTGCATTCCTCCGCAAGCCGATCCCGCTGCCCTCTGAGGATGTGCGTGTGGTGATCGCCAATACCATGGTTCGCCATGACCTGACCGGCGCCGATGGCAAGAGCGAATACGCCAAGCGGCGAGAGCAGTGCCAAGCCGGCGTGCAGTACTTCAGGCAGTTCAACCCGGACATCAAGTCCCTCCGCGATGTCTCCATTGAGATGATCGAGCAGGCAACGGGCAAGCTCGATGAACTTATCCTCAGGCGTTGCCGTCATGTGGTCAGCGAAACCGCCCGCTGTCAGGAGGCGGCCGACCAGCTCGTGGCACGCAATTTCGAGCAGTTCGGCAAGCTGATGTGCCAGAGCCACGTCTCGCTGCGTGATGATTACCAGGTGAGCTGCGAAGAGTTGGATTTCATGGCCGAGCAGGCCATGCAGGTCAGCGGCGTCTACGGCGCACGCATGACCGGCGGCGGGTTTGGCGGCTGCATCGTGGCCGTCTGCAAGCCATCGGCCGTCGATGCCCTCATCGACCACCTGAAGACCACGTACAAGAATAGCAAGTACGGCATTGATCCCGTGGTCTTCTCCACCAGCGCCACCGGCGGCGCTGGCCTGATGGAATAAAGATGGCAGTTCAAGCAGGTGAGCAGGGCGAGCAAAGCTCAAGGCCCCATGTGAAGATCTATACCGACGGCGCCTGTGATCCCAATCCCGGTACCGGCGGCTGGGCGGCCATACTAATCTCCGCCAATGGCGCGAAGAAGGAGATCAGCGGGGCCGAGCGCAACACCACCAACAATCGCATGGAGCTGACGGCCGCCATCCGTGCCTTAACCGCGCTCAAAAAGCCCTGTGTGGTGGATCTCTATACCGACTCGGAATACCTGAAAAACGCCTTCACGCAGGGCTGGCTGGCGAAGTGGCAGCGCAACGGCTGGCGAACGGCCGACAGAAAGCCAGTAAAGAACGACGACCTCTGGCAGCAGCTTCTTCACCTGACCTCTGTCCATGAGGTGAAGTGGCACTGGGTTCGCGGCCACGCCTCCAATCCCCTGAACAACCGCT
>JAKORQ010000488.1 GCA_029777755.1 Planctomycetota bacterium | reverse complement strand
GCCCATGACCGTGGCCGGCCGCCACTCAATCATCCAAGGGATCAACCCGATGTCGATTCCGCGCGGCGAAGCAATTGCCTGCGCAGTCTGCACTGCCCTGCCCAGTGGCGACGCGTAGATCGCGCTGAACTCAACTCCGTCCAGCGCCTCTGCAAGGGCGGTCGCCTGGCGACAGCCAACTTCCGAGAGGCAACCCTCCACCGGGGGTACGTAGTGCTTGTGCGGATCACCGGCCATTTCACCGTGCCGGATCAGATAGAGCTCCACTTCACTGTCTCCTTGGAACTGACTGCTAGTATTCGAGTTCGACCTGGCGCAGGGTACTGGCAAAGTCGTCCAGCCGCCATGCCTCTACCGGGACGTCTCCGGCCTTGGCCGAGGGGAAATCCTTCAGGAATCGCCCGCGATACAGGTATCGCTGCAAGTCCTGAAGCTTCCGGTTGGCATTGACCAGATAGTCGGTCTTCCTTGCGCCATCGCGCGAGATGAGCGTCAGGCGTCCATCGGCCGGCAGGGTCTCGCGGGTCGTCCCGACGGCGGCTGCCTTACCGAGCAGCTCCCCGTCAGTAGACTCGAAGTGGATCTCGCCTCCAGCGAACGGCGAGTCCGGGCGGATGGTTACCGTGACACTGGTTGTCATCGGCTTCTCGAATGCAGTGCCGCGAGGATGAAGATACACCGGATTGGTGATGGCAAAATCCCTGACGCCGCGCCAATCGGCCGGTGAACTACCGGCGCCGAAGACGCGGGCGATGAAGTAGCCCCGAACATCGCTTCCGGGGAGGGTAAGCTCCACCGTCGGGCCGTCGACTTCATTCTGTGCCCAGAGAATCTCACCGCCGCGGCCGATGATCTCCACCCTTCCAATTCGCTTGCCGCCGGCGGGCATAACCGTGATGCGGACAATGTGGGATATGTTCGCGCCGGTCGTGACCACCCCGCCCATGGGCTGGCCGTCCACCTCGATTTCGATCATGGGGCCGGTGCTGGCAAACATCCGGCCCTTGCGGAACAGCTCCACCAGCTTTGCGGTGGTCAGCTTGTCGGAAGTATTCGGCACATATGTGAGCATGGCCGACTCTTTGCGCCAAAGTCCGGCATCGGACAGACCTGCGTCCATCTCCGCCACGCCGGGAACGCGATACCCGCGGTCGAGCAGCGCGAACCAGATTGCCTGGTACTGCGGCCGGAACGGGTTGTAGCCCATGATGACCATGCCATCGAGATAGCCCTGAGCCATCACATGGGCCGGCATCTCGCTGGCGATATTGGTTATGAACTGGCCGGCCTCACCCTGCCACCAGCTCGTGGGATGTGCCCAGAATCCCATGGCCCCATGCCGACGCTGGATCGAGAGAATCTCTAGGTACGGCCGACGCTCGTACGGCATCGGCTCGTCAAAGTGATCCCCGGCCTTCGTATGGTGAACCATCCAGCGGTCGAACGGCTGATCGTAATCGTACCAAGCGGGCATGTCCGGGTAGTAGCCGACCCACCACATATGCCCATAGCGGCCCTTGGGTGTTTCGTTATCAAGGTAAAACAGCGTCCCATCGGAGAACTCATTCGCCTGGCTGACCATCGCCTGCAGTTCATCCAGGTCGAGAACGCTGCGGTGATCGAAATCCCGCGAGTAGTAGCGCTCGCGCGCTTCCTCGTCAAAGAGGTGCTGGCTGATGGCGGTCTTGGGAGTGTAGGGAGATCCCATGCCAATGGCGGCCACCCCCAGTTTTTTGGCCCATGCCGCAAGGTTCCGGTACGACTCCGGCGGCTTGATTGTCCCTCCATGATCGGAGCGACCGCTGTAGGTATGGGTATGAGTGAGGATACCTCTCCAGTGCGCGGTCCAGCCGCAGACCTTACTCTGACGCTCGATAACGCTTTGAACTTCCATTAGTGAATCCCGGGCAACGACGGGCAGAAGGTCCGTCTTGAGGACAATTACAACTTTCGAAAATGTTAACCACCACTTCACCGATGGGCAAGAGAGAATTGTGATTTCTGGATGCACCACAGAATGAGGTCGTGGTTTGGTCGATAGTGTCACATCACAATTTGATTGCGATATGCTGCTTGCTGTGATAACCTCAAATTAACCCAATCGGACAGGAGCACACCCATGAGCAAAGCCGGCTTGTTTTCACGCGTTGCGCCCTTCGTGCCAGCAGTGCTGGCCGCCCTGATGCTATTGTGGGCTTCATCACAAACGCTCGCCGACACAACCTTTGTGGACATCTCGCCGTCGGCCACGACATCGCTTTTCAACGACGGCAACGGCGGATGGTCGAACGAGGGGATCAACGACCTGTACATGTATCCCCCACTCCCGACTGGGGAATTCAGTCGCAATGGCTATCGCTTCCGGATCAGCTCAGACGAAGACACCGGCGGCAAGTCGGTCATCATGCTCAAGGGTCAGAAGCTCCGGAATCTGCCGCAGCAGGTAGAAGTAAAGGTCCCATCGGCACGTGGCAGGTTCGTCTATTTCCTCCAGAACTACGTGCATTCGGTGGCGGCGCCGTCTGAAAACTATGTGATTGCCACCTACTCGATCAACTACGCCGACGGGACCAGCGAACAGATCCCCATGCGAGACCGGATCGAGCTGCAGCCCTGGTGGACGGGCCTGTGGTATCACAATGCCGGGGCCAGCGCCTGGCCGATCATCATGGGCAGGAATGCAGTAAGCTCCAAGTGGAATCAGTTCATTGGCGCGTGGGCTACCCAGTGGAAGAACCCTCACCCGGATAAGCCGATTGCCTCCATCACCTTCCGTTCCGAAGGGCTCGCCTCCCCTGCCATCCTGGCAGTGACCATCAGTGATGACGATTACTTCAACTCGCCGAACGTCAAGGATGACTACAAGCGTCCGGCCGATGTCCCGGCGGACTACTTCCGTCCCAAGCTGGCGGTCATCCAGGAGCAGATGTTCGCAGAGATGGTGAAGGCTGGCTGGGCCAAAGGGGTTCGTCAGGTCGACCTGATCCGTCCGGACATCCTGGCCGTGACGATCGACTCATCCGTCAGCCGTGGCCCGGAACTGGGCAATGACGACGCAGCCAAGCTCCAGGTTCCCGATGCCTTCGAGATCACCAGCGATGGCGATCCTGCCTTCAACACCCCTGTCAGGCCGGTGAAGGTTGGCCGGCAGAGCTATGAATACTGGAATGGCGACATCGGCTCCTTCAAGCAGAATCGCCTGTACTGGCATACCTACTACCTCTTCCTGCCCCGGCCGATCACGTCGGGCAAGAGCTACAACATCAAGGTGTCCAAGCTATCCGATGAGTTCACGAACCAGATTGCCTTTGACTATGACGTGGCCACCACGATCACGCCGGTGATCAAGGTCAACCAGGTGGCTTACACCACCCTGGCGAAAAAGCGGTACGCATACCTTGGATGGTGGGCGGGAGACGCCGGCACGGTCCAGTTCCCGCAGGCAAGTGCGTTCCGCGTGATTGATGAGGCAACCAACTTAGTCGCCCTGCAAGGCCGGATCACCGTGCGCGAGGCCAACGACGAGCTTTCCGGCGAGGAGGTTCGCCAGCTCGACCTGGCTGCGCTTAAGCCTGGCCGATATCACATCGAGATTCCCGGCCTCGGTCGCAGCAGTTCATTCGATGTGGGCGGCCAGGGGATTCGCGACCTGTACTTCCACACCAATCGTGCGTTCTACCATCAGCGATGCGGGCACGAGCTCGCTCAGCCGTACACCGATTTCCTCAAGCCCGCATGCCACCTGGAAGCGTATGAGTCAGGCTTCCTGGTTAGCCCATGGTACAAGCCCAAGCCGGGTGAGAAGACCCGATCATTCCGAGGCGGATATCACGACGCCGCTGACTTCGACGTCTTCACGTACCACCTGAGGGCCACCGCGCAGGTGCTGGCGATATATGAAGCAATGCCCGAGAAGTTCGCCGACAATCAGCTCAACATCCCAGAATCTGGCAATGGCCTTCCTGACCTGCTGGATGAAGCGGATTGGGCGCTTTTCAGCTACCGGGACAATCAAAATGCTGATGGCGGTGTGCCATATGGGCGAGGAAATGACGAGGATGCAATCCGCGCCTACGAGCGCGAGAACAAGGGCAAGCGACCGCCGTTTGGGCTGTTTCCTCCCAATGCCGCCTACAACTGCGAATATGCGGCCGTCGCAGCGCAGTTCTCGCGACTGATCCGCCCGTACGACGCGGCCAAGGCCGACAGCTACATTGAGTCGGCCAGGCGCGCCTATGCCTGGGCAAAGAGCAACTACACGGAAGCCGACGACAGGCGTGGCGGCAAGGAGTTTGCCTTCTGGGCGGCATCCGAGATCTTCGCGACCACTGGTGACCCGGGCATACATGAGGACCTGAAGGAGGTGCATCGCGCAGGCGTCAGCCGTCGCGGCAATGCCTGGTGGCGGCCGATCGCCCTGTGGCCTTACGCGGCGACAACCCAGCCGACGGTGGACAAGGCAATCCAGCAGGAGATCCGCAATGAGATCATCAAGCTGGCTGACCGCGTTGTGGAGGATACTGAAGCGCCCGCCTATCGCGTCGGCAGAGGCAAGGCGCCGGGCGGCAACGGGTGGGGCAACCTCAATGGCGGTGGACGATGGGCCGACCCCTGCATCCGTGCTTATCTGCTGACCAGGGATTCCAAGTACCTCGATGCGATCGCGCTCAACGCCGATTTCCAACTGGGCGCCAATCCCCTGTCGAAGACATTCATCACCGGCATGGGAGATCGCCATCCGCTGCATCCGCAGATCAGTGCTTTCCTGTACACGGGGCCAAACAAGACTGGGACAACCGTCAAGGGATTCACTGTCTACGGACTGGCCAGCGCTGAGCCGGCGTGGTATCCGCAGATTCCATCCTGGCGCAGATGGCGCGACCTGGGAAATGGCAGCGCTGAGGTGAGCAGCGAGTTTACGATCACCGAGACTATCGGTGCATCTGGCATGCTCTATAGTTTCCTGTACGCCATGGAAAACTAGACCCGTCGCAAGATACCGGGCTATGGTATGTGTCGCACTGCGCGGCAAGATATGGTATTGTGCATATCTTGCATCCTGACAACCTGCGCAAGAACCGCTAGAAAGCATGTGATTCGATGAACGAAGTGTTGACGATATCCGATGTTGCCTTGCGCCTGGCGCTGGCAACGATCGCAGGTTCGCTCATCGGTCTCGAGAGAGAGAATCATGGGCGAGCCGCCGGTCTGCGAACGACGGTGCTGGTGTGCATCGCCGCCGCCGTGGCCATGATCCTGTCAGACAAGATGTACACTGAGGCATCGCAGGCGGTTGGTGCTGGATGGCGCCCGGATCCGGCACGACTGGCGGCCGGCATCCTTACCGGCATGGGCTTCCTCGGTGCGGGCGTGATCATGAAGGAAGGTCGTGTCGTTCGCGGCGTGACCACCGCGGCGGCACTCTGGATCACCACCATCATCGGTTTGACCATTGGCGCCGGGCTAATCTGGCTTGGCCTGGCGGCGCTGGGGTTGTCCCTGGTTATCCTGTTCGTTCTCCCCTACTGCGAGCGTTTCATCCTCAATGACTGGTATGGCACTGTCGAGGTGACCGTCAGGATGGATGGCATGAGCGACTCCGAGATCAAGAACCGCATCGAGCAGCTGGGGGTTGAGATAAAGGCGGTGGAACTGAACTACGACCTGACGCGCAATCAGCGCACCATATGCTGCCGCATCAAGTACAAGAAAGGTGACGTGTTTGAGCTATCCACCCGCGTGGTCAGCAACATCATCGATTGCGAGGGCGTGGTGGATGTGAAGTGGGTGTGATGGCACACCAGCGGCCTGCGATCACGTCGTCAGGTAACCATATGAACAGGACCCGCCGAGATCGGCGGGTCCTGTTCTTCAGGTCTGGCTCAACTTCGCTTGCCGGCGATCTAGTCGAGGATGTCAATGGTGGAGAAGTGCCCGTTCTCGAGGAACTCGAGCGAAGCGCCTCCACCAGTAGAGACGTGGCTGACCTTCTCGGAGAGCCCGGCTTCCTCGATGGCCGCGGCCGAGTCGCCACCGCCGATCACGGTGATCGCGCCATTCTTCTGGGTCGCATCGACAACCGCTTGGGCAATGGCATTGGTGCCCTCGGCGAACTGAGGCTTCTCGAACACGCCCATCGGGCCATTCCAGACCACGGTCTTGGCCTTGGCGATCTCCGACTTGAACAGCTCGCGAGTCTTGGGGCCGATATCAAAGCCCGCCTTGTCAGCCGGGATGTCGCCCTCCACCATGCTGGTCTGGGTGGAGTCGATGCTGGCCGCCACCACGGTATCGACCGGCAGGCGGAGCTTGCCGCCGGCCTTCTCGATGAGCTGCTTGGCCAGTTCGACCTGCTCCTTCTCAACGAGGCTTGCGCCGGTGGTCTTGCCCTGGGCGAGGAAGAAGGTATAGGCCATCGCGCCACCGATCAGGACGGTGTCGGCCTTGCCCAGCAGCGACTCGATAACCTGGATCTTGTCCGAGACCTTGGCGCCGCCGAGGATCGCCACAAACGGGCGCTGAGGATTGGTCACGGCGTCGCCGAGGAACTTCAGTTCCTTCTGGATGAGGAAGCCGATCACGCGAGGCTTGCCCTGCATCTGCTGGGGAGCGCCGAAGGTGGAGGCATGCTCGCGGTGAGCGGTGCCGAAGGCGTCGTTGACGTAGACATCGCCGAGCTTGGCGAGCTGGCCGGCGAACTGGGGATCGTTCTTCTCCTCAGCCTTGTGGAAGCGGACGTTCTCGAGGACCAGCACATCGCCATCCTGCAGTTCCGCAGCCAGCTTCTCGACCTCAGGTCCGATGCAGTCGGGAGCCATCTTGACCGGCTTGCCCAGCAGCTTGGAAAGATGCTCGGCAACCGGCTTCAGGGAAAACTTCGGCTCGGGACCTGCCTTGGGGCGGCCAAGGTGGCTCATGAGGATCAGCCGACCGCCGCGATCGATCACGCTCTTGATAGTCGGCAGAGCCTGTACAAGTCTGCGGTCGTCGGTGATGGTGCCATCGGAAAGAGGCACGTTGAAGTCGACCCGCATGATCACGCGCTTGCCCTTTACGTCAACGTCAGCAACCGTCTTCTTCGCCATGGATTCTCCTGTTCCTGGGTGGCTCAAACCACCCTACACTATTTTGGTCAGGATGCTACGAGGCGCTTTTGATTAGTCAAGAATAACATGACCAGCATGTTGAAGCTCGCAGCACGATTCTCCGTGTCCGTGGCATTAGCCGGGCCTGCCCTCCTTGCCCAGGAGAATCAGGCTGCCCCGCCGGCTGATGCGCCTGCCACTCGCCCCGCCGCCAACAATGACGATGACAACCCATTCATCATCTCAGACGTCCCGGAGAGCAGCATCCCCACGGTAACTGCCGACCAGGTGCTGCGATTCAAGCTCGTCGATGGCTTCCTTCTGACGCAGACTGCCCTGCCCGCCGGCGGTCCGCGCATGCAAAGAGTCCAAGGCCTGCCAAGCCCGGTGCACGTGGCGATCACCGCACGCGGCGAGATCAGTAACAGGGATGGCGATCATTACTCGCCTGACATGCTCAGCGTCACATATGTGACCAACGATGACTCGCGCTGGACGCGAGTATCGCTGCTCACTGCCTCCAACCATCTGAACCTCTCACGCGACACGATCGCCAACGGCAATGAGCACTCGGTGCAGTTCGTGCAGTCACTGCAGCCGGGGATGGAAGGACGAGGAGCCAGTCTATACGTCCAACCGCTGAGCCCTGAGGCGATTGACAGCAAGCAGACGTATTTCGCTGACAACTTCGCGGCGTTCATCCGCAAGTATCCGTCTGAAACGACAAAATACGTCCGCCCGATGGTCGAAGCGATCGGGCCGCAGCCACATCTGTTCGTCGTTGATTACAACCTTGCCCGTAGTGTGTTCCCCGAGGCATTCGCCGTGGATGAGCAACGACGAGGCGAAGTGCTTGAGGCGCTGGAGAAACTTGATGCCGACGACTTCCGTGAGCGCCAGCAGGCCACCAGGAGACTGGAGAGCATGGGCGCGGCCGCGGTGGCGATCCTCGCTCGACTGGATCGTTCCACCATGCCGCCAGAGCAGGCTGCCCGCGTGGATGCGATAGTCGCCCGTATCAAGCCGCCTTACGAGGTGGACGCGAGGGAACTGCGTTCTGATCGAGGCTTCCTGCTGGACTGCCTGCTGTCGCCTGATGAAGCAGTGCAGAAGGCCGCCCTGGCGCAACTCAGGAAGGTGACGGGGCAGGAGATACAGTTCCGCACCGGCCTGGATGAATCCTCCCGCATAGAGGCGGTATACCAGCTTCGCGAACGCCTGCTGGCCCCACCGGCCGAACCGGTACCGGCCCACTGATCTGCTGTGACAGTGTCGGTTAGCGCAGCAGAGTCTTGCCAACCGAAGGAGCATTACATACCGTATCGCCAGCTAACTCAGGTATGCCAAGGAAGGCCGGCGTGAAAGCGCCCGGCGGAGGAAAAATGAGTTCCGACAAGAGGTTGTTCCGGTGCGGCATCATTGGCTTTGGTGCAATTGGTCCCACGCACGCCGCCGCGATCCAGCAGCTCCCCGATGAAGCAGAGCTTCTTGCTGTAGCAGATGTCATTCCCGAGCGAGCGCAGAGCGCAGCTTCCAGGTTTGGCGTGAAGCGCATCTATCGCGATCACGCGGAGCTTATCGCAGACAAGGACATCGACGTCG
>JAKORQ010000487.1 GCA_029777755.1 Planctomycetota bacterium | reverse complement strand
CCGATTGGGTCAAGAGCATGAGTGCCGAGTTTGCGGTGGTGGATACGCCGCAGCGGGCGATGGAACTTGAGCAACGCATCCGCTCCGGCGGGCGGGAGATCCTGCTTGCTCTCCTGCAGGAGCGGCTTCAGACGAGCATCAAACGCTCCCAGGGGAAGCTGCGGGGGAATCCTTGCCTACCAGCGCTATCGCCAGTGGCAGCTTTCCATGCTGCGAACCTGGATATTCCAGCCCGCTTCCTTCATCGACGGCTGGCACGGCGATGGCCTGATCGCCATGATCCCCGATGAGGAGATGGAGGCCAGCGTGCGGGCCATCGGCCGCCCGGTGGTCTGCGTCTCCACCCTCATGCCCACGCATTACCCCGTCTCCGTGCGCGTCGATGATCGCGCCGTGGGGCAGATGGCCGCCCGGCATTTCCTGGACCGCGGTTTCCGCAACTTCGCCTTCGTGGGACACAGCGACATGCACCCGCTCTCGGCGTTCGTCGTCGACCGCCTGCAGGGATACGTCCAGGAGATCGAGGCGGCCGGTTTCACCGTCCAGTCGATCACCCACATAAACGACCTGGAAGATCTGCTTCGCTCGCTGACGCTGCCGGCGGCCGTCTTCGCCGCCAACGACGAGTACGGGACGCGCACCATCACCGCCGCCGAGCGACTGGGACTGCGCGTGCCTGAGCAACTGGCCGTGCTGGGCGTGGACAATGACGACCTCCTCGTCGAATCCACCACCGTGGCGCTATCCAGCATCGAGCTGCCCACCTACAAGATCGGCTTTGAGGCGGCGGCGCTGCTGGACGAGCTGATGCGCGGCAACACCCCGCCCAGGACGGAGATCCTGCTGCCCCCGGTGGGCGTGGTGACGCGCAAGAGCACTGACATCACCGCCATCCCGGATCATGACCTGTCATCCGCCCTTGCCTTCATCCGCGAGCACATCGCCGAGCCGATAGGCGTGGAGGACGTGGTGGCGGCCGTACCGCTTTCCCGCCGGGTGCTGGAGCGCCGCTTCCGCAAATACCTTGGCCGCTCGGCCCTGGAGGAGATCCACCGCGCCAGGATCGAACGCGCCCGGACGCTATTGATAACCACCGACCTGTCGATCGAGGAAGTGGCAAGGGCCTGCGGCTTCACGGGACGTTCACGCTTCCACGCAACCTTCACGGCCATGACAGGCAAGACGCCGACAGATTTCCGCCGCATCTACCAGAACGGCAAAACCGGCGGACGCGGGTAAGCCGGTAGAGGTTGAGCAGCCATCTCAATACAAAGGCAGCAAGTGGCCAGGGCGCTATGAAACAAGCAGAGCAGGTCGGACCCGACCTGCGGGATCTCACAGGATCACGAGACTGTAATGTTCGCGGGCAACGCCAGCGCACCGTCGTTTCCCCCCCGGGTGAATGCTGCTCAGTCGCTTCCCTGCTCTTGCCCCGGCCGGGCCTTTATCAGCACCTGCCCCACGCGCTTCTGCAGTATCGTCAGCACGCGCACGTCATACTGCCCGAGCTTTACCGTGTCGCCGATCTTCGGCCATCGTCCAAGCTGCTGCACCACGTAGCCGCCGACGGTGTCCACATCCTCATCCTCCAGCTCTTCCTCGATGTTCAGGCGGTTCTTCAGGTCGTGCAGCGCATACAGGCCGCTGACGCGATATCCGTTCTTGTCGGCCACGAAGTCGGAGGCGGAGATGGGGTCGAACTCGTCGCCGATCTCGCCCACCAGTTCCTCCAGCACATCCTCCAGCGTGACGATCCCCTGCGTCGAGCCGTATTCGTCCACCACGATCGCCATGTGGATGTGGTGCACCTGAAACTGCTGCAGCAGGCGCGGCAGCGGCAGCGACTCGGGCACAAACAGCACGTCGCGCTTGATCTTGCGCAAATCGATGTCGGCCGACCCGATCAGGTGCAGCGCCGACCCCGGCCTGCCATCCACCACCGCGATCGCATGCTCATCTGGCGTGTTGGCATCGGCGAAGCGCAGACGCCCCGGCACCAGCCGGAGGTGGTTGAACAGGTCCTTCATGTGGATCAGGCCGATCACATGATCCAGGTCGCCATCGCACAGCGGCAGGCGGGTGTACTGCGTCTTCTGCACGACATTGAGGATGTCGCGTACCGGCTGCCCCAGTGACAGGTAATCCACGTTGGTGCGCGGGGTCATGATCTGCCGGACGCGGCGGTCGGCGAAGTCGAACGCACTGCGCAGCAGCATGGCCTCGCCCTTCTCAAAGGTGCCCATGCGCGAGGCCTGCTCAACCATCGAGCGCAGTTCATCGGGCGTGTGCGGCGGCTCGCCGTGCAGCCCCTCGACCACATGGATGCCGGCCAGCCGCAGAAGCTGGTTGCTCATCTCATTCAGCAGCCAGATGAACGGGTAGAACACGAAGGTGAACATCACCAGCGGCACCGATATCGGGCCGATGATGCGATCGGCATATTGAATGGCCCAGTTCTTTGGTGCAATCTCGCCGACGGTGATGTGCAGCGTTGTGCTGATCGCCATGGCGATGACAAAGGCGATGGTGTGCTCGTGCAGCTCGGGAACGCCCACCCAGGTGAGAAGAGGATGAACCAGCCGCGCCACGGCCGGCTCCGTCACCGCACCCAGACCGAGGCTGGCGAGCGTGATGCCGAACTGACAGGTGGAAAGATAAAGATCCAGGCGTTTCTTTATGGTAAGCGCTGCCCGGCCAAGCAGGCCGGTCTTGGCCATCTGCTCCACGCGGCTCGCCCTCGCCCCCACCGCAGCAAACTCGGCCGCCACGAAATATGCATTCAGCAAAACCAGAGACAGAGTGGCAAGAATTTTCCAGACTATGTCCACAAAAGGAGATTTTTACCGGGCAAGCGGCGGCTTGCAAAGCCTGCAGGCGGCAGGAGCAGCCGGGACAGCTCAACTTTTACGGCAGCGGCTCGTCCCAAAGTGGAGCTGGGGTCTGCGCCCGCGGGAGGTAAGGTGATGCTCGACGAGGATTCGCTGATCAGGGGGATTGCGCTATCGATTTTCACCGCGAAGCAACGAAGCGACGAAGGAATACAGGATCGTGCACGGCTTCAAAGGGCTTCGTTTCTTCGTCGCCTGGTAGTGAACATTGAAGGCGAGGACACCCGCCCTCCCGGGGATCGTCGTTCTCCGTCGTTACGTCGTAGCGCCGTGGTGAAAAGGGATCGGAGAAAGACTTCGATCCCTTTCGACGCCTCTATCGGCTGTAGCGGCTGCCGCGATCGCCAGATGGCGCCGAGCGCGAAGGCGATGGGGCCGGCGAGCGCGGGGCGCTCATCGATCTGGCTGGCGAAACCGACTCAAAGCGTGCGCCACCACGAAACTCCCTGCCGCCGCCGATGGGAGGTTCATTGCCCCTGCGGATCTCGTTCGAAAGGTCACGCCCGTTTCCCACTCGGCTGGGCAGCGTAGGCTCAATCCTTGGCGGCATGGTCGACTGTATGCGCGAAGGCAGCGTCGGCTCGATGCGCCGCGGCTGCGAGTTGTTGATGCGGGCCGGCAAGGTCGGCTCAAGTCGCGCGGGGATGCTCACGCTGGGTGCGGAGCGTTCGCGCGGCGCGATGACGACCGGCGGGCTTGGCCGCGAGCGCGTCACATTCGGCGGATTAACGCGGGCGGCCGCCGGCATCTCGCGAGCCTGGCGAGCGGCCGTGCCGCTGGGCGGCGAAACCACCGGGGGCGCCGCCGAGCGCGGCTCGGCTCGGCGATAGCGATCGCCCCGATCACCCGAAGGCGCGCCAGCCCCGGGCGCTGGCGATACACGCTCAACCTGCCGCGATGGTGCAGGAGCAGGTGCGCTTTGCCTGGGAGCCTGGGCAGCGGGCGGAGGCGGACTTGGCCTGGCCGGCTCGTTGCCACGGGAGACGTCCGTGTCGGTGCGACGGTACCGATCGCCGCGATCGTCCGTTCGTGCCGGGGGATTATCGCCGCGCAGGTCGCGCTCGGCTCGGCGGTAGATGGCCGAGTCCTTGATGCCGGCCGCCGGCTCGTTGCCCCGCGCCACCTCGTTGCGGATCACCTCGCGCGTGCGATCGCGCGGCGAGGAAACCACCGGCGGAGCGGGCGGCGGCGATGGCGGCGGGGTGCGACGATCCACATCGCGCCGACGATCCCGATCGTGGAGATCGGGATGATCGCGATGATCGTGGTAGCGGAAGTTCAGGTAGCCATGCCCGTAGTAATAGTGAAAGTACGGGTGGTACCCCACGTATGTCCGCGGCACCCACCAGTACGGGGCATAGCGATCGACATACACCACCGTCGGGCCGGTCTCGTAAATGATGGTTGATTCGCTGGGGACGTACACCGTGCGATCCGGTTCCTGCCCGATCGGCACGGCCGTGCTCGATTGCGCCTGTGCGGCGGCCGTGGCGCTGGTAAGCGTCACTTCCACCGGCCCGCCGCGCGGAAACTCGATCGGCGCCACATACTGCGGCACAAATCCATCCTTCAGCACCATCGCCTCAACCGGGTCCTCCATGCTGCCGTCCGGCCGCATCGGGCGAACGATCTGCATCGTAACCTGTCCGTTTCCGTCGGTGTTGCCGATGGATGTCCAGTTGCCTCGCTCGGTCAGCCCGGCCCGAACCTGCGCGTCGGGAATCACATTGCCGGAAGCATCCTTCACCAGGAACTGCACCTGTTCCCGCGGCAGGGCAAATGGCGCCACCCCGCCCGGGCCTGGCTCAAAGCGCAGCTCATAGATGTCGATGCGCCCGCCCTCTGATATCGCGTTGAAGCTGAAGGTGATGCTGTCGATGGCCGAGTCTCCCCCGACGCGCGAAAGATCCTTGCGGATCTCATGCACCACGCCATCCTGCACGATCTCCTGCATCTCCACGATGATCGCCGGGGTGTTGGTGCCATTCTCGTGGGCGAGGTTCATCTGCAGCAGCGTGCTGCGCTCACCGGGAGCGGCGAACAGGTTGCGCGCGCTGTAGCGCAGCACCACGATGGGATACTGCCTGACGGGGATGGCATACCTGATCGGCCAGGTGAAGCTCGCTCCCTCGGGGACGAACCTGCTGGAGAGGCGGGTGAACTTCTGGTGCATCTCCGCAGTGGCGGCGCCGGTCTGCGGCGAAACCTGTGGCGGGCTGAGCCAGCGCAGGTCCAGCTCGATGGCGGCCTCCGGCGGCAGCGTCGCCGCTACCGCCCAAGACGGCAGCGCCAGCGCCAGTATCAGCCACGCATGCAGCGTTAGATATCTCATAAGCGAGCCTCCTCGGCCTGTCATACAAAGAGTATGACCCGGCCGCGGCCGCCAAGGTTAGGCGTGGTCGCTGGATTGTCTCACGAATGCAGGACGGTTCGCACATCCCACGCGCCGGGACTGGAAGCCAGGAACGCCTCAGGCCTGTTACCCGTCTTATCCTGGTAGGCTGCCATGATGCGCTCCACTGCGGCCTCGGCTTCCCGGGTGTCGTCGGCGAGCACAGCGACCGTGCCGCCCGATCCCCCACCTGTAATCTTAGCGCCATACAACCCGGCAGACGCGTTCTCGCGCACCAGCTTTACCAGCAGATCGCACTCTTCCGCCCCCAGCATGGCGTTGCTGCCGTATGAGTCATGCGACTGGTACATCAGCTCACCGGCCTGCTCCAGCACTCGCGTCCGCGCCGCCGAGATCGAAGGCAAGCGCGCCGCCATCTCCATCAGCTCGGAGAACTTTCTCACCCGCGCGGCCTCGTAGACATGATGATCGGTCGCCGGGCGAACGTGATACTCAATGCCGGGCTCGACCTGCGTGGCGCTGTCGAACGTCTTTCCGAATTTCTCGATGAACTGCTGACCCGACATGCTCATGGGCAGATGCTCGCGGAAGTCGCGCTCATACTCCTCGGGCGCGAGATTCGCCAGGTATCCGCGCAGCGGGTCATGCTCGCGCGCCACCGCCGGGACGCGTCCGCTCTTCGCCATCATCTCCAGGATGATGCGATGTCCCATGAACGCCGCGCAGCGCGTCTTGCCATACATGCCGCCGCCGACCGAATGCTTTACGTTGGAGTTGATCCCCAGCGCCCGTACGCCCTCCGGCAGCTTCAGCGGCTCCTGGAGCTCGTGCGGCTGGCATATCATCCGCAGCAGCGCCGATTCATGCCCCGCGCAGCTCGAGACCTGGTCCATGATCCCGCAGGGAGCTCCCACCACGCGATTCTCCACCATCTGGCACATCGCGCTGAAGCGCATCGGGTCCATCTCGCCGCGGATGCCGAAATGCTCGACGAAGTTCATCATGGTGGCGACCTCGATCGCCGCCGACGAGCTTACCCCCGCGCCCAGCGGCACGGTGGAGAGCACCGCGAGATTGAAGCCGCCCACGTCCTTCAAATCGACGTACCCCTGCTCACGCAGGATGGCCAGGCAACCGGCCAGGTATCCCGCCCACTTGCGCCCCGGCTGCGCGAACTCATCGCGCAGATCCTCTATGGACCGCGTCGCCAGCGCCTCCACGGGGATGCGCATCATGAACGGCACATGCTCGTCATAAAGGTTGAAGGAGAAGACCTGCACCTGCCCATCGTTGCGGGTGGTCATCGCCACCGCCGCCGCGCGATCCAGCGTTGCCTCGCACACCAGCGAGCCGGTGTAGTCGGCGATGCCGCCCATCACATCCAGCCGTCCTGGCGCGCGGCTCAGGCGGATCTGTGCCCCGGTAAAGTCGGCCGAGAGCTCAGCACGCACGCGCTGCAGCAGTGTCGCGACCGGATCAAGGTTCAGGAGTTGATTCAACCGGCCCGGTTGTGGGGACGGGGATGAACTGCTCTGTGTGCTCACTGCGAATCTCCTTGGCCATCGGCTTGAGTACCAGTTGATCGGTGAATCGGCCGCCGCCTTCCAGTTGAAAACTGGCGGTCAGTACATACGCCTCATTTTGCCGAACCACCGGCCAGGCCAGCTGAAAGCTGTAGCAGCGGCTGGTCCTGTTCCAGTGATCGCGCTGGCTGGCGACGTTGTCGATGTTCGCCACAAATGGCTCGACCAGGCGCGCACCGCGCGGATCGGGACTGCCCTGCCGAAACGCATATACCTCAAACAGCGCCTGACCCGATGCCTTCACCGGGTCGCCGAAGCGATCCTGGAACTCCACGAGCACCTCGATGCCGTCGGGCCGACCGTCGTTGGTCCAGTCGCGAACCTGCGTAAAGACAGGGTGAATCCGCATCGCCGTGGGGGCGAACATCTCCTGGTGCCTGTGCCCGGAGTGCCACTCCGGCTGACTCCCACATCCACCGGCAAGCACCGCTAAAGCAATCACGCCCACCAATCGTCTGACCATGTGTTGCACTGTAGAGGTCGGGTAAAAACGTGTCAATTTCGTAACAGGCGCGACGGATAAGCGGGTTCTACCTTAAAAAAAGCCGCCGCCACGGGTATCCTTCAAGCCGTGAAGGAACGCCAGGCACGCATCGATCTGGAAGCAACCTTTGTCCGCATGGCTAAGGTAAAAACCGCGCCGGCCGGGAATACTCCGCTGCTGGGCGAGGCGATGGCGCGATTCTACAAGGGCACGGTGCAGCGCACGCGCAAGTTCGCCGCCATCGGCGAAGTCTGGGACACGCTTCTGCCCCCTGACATCAACGAGCACTGCTGCCTGGAGAGCTTCCGCGCCGGCACGCTGACCGTGCTGGTCGATTCCTCGCCGCACATGTACCGCCTGAAGCAGCTTCTCCTGGATGGCCTGCAGAAACAGATACTCGACCTCTGCCGCCCGCACGGGCTGAAGAAGATCACACTGCGCCCCGGCCGCTGGTACGCCGGCGATGAGGATGATCGGAAGATCGTGTTTAGCGAGTAGAGCAGATCCACGAGGCGTGGGGCGGACGGTCTCCGCCAGATGGAGGAACGAAGGCAAGTAAGGCGCTGAGGCACGAAGGAGCGACTTATGTAGGGTGCGAAAACGCCCGCTACATGAGCTTTCCTTCGGTGGGCTGCCGGCCCAGCAGCAGGTCGCGAAGGCACTTGATCAGGTCCTGCGACTTCACCGGCTTGCTGAAGAAGTAGGTTGCTCCCACCACGCTGAGGCTGTTGATGTTGCTCATGGAGGCGTCGCCGGAGATCACGATTATCGGCAGATCCGGGCCATATTGTGAGCGGATGTGCTGCGAGAGGGCCAGGCCGTTCACGTCCGGCAGGTGGATATCGACCACGGCCGCCGCCGGCTTGCCAACGTTCAGGTAATGCATGGCATCACTTCCGTTGGTGTATGCCGCCACCTCAAACCCTTCGCGCAAAAGCAGTTCCGCCAGTGCGCGCGCGGTGGGCATACTGTCGTCCACGATGAGGATTTCTCTTGGCTGCCGTGTCATGGATCAGGCACAGCCCGGCACCGTCTCCGAACCAGCCCATAGATTCTAGGCTCCCCCGGCAAGCGAGCAGACCGCCTCGCGAAGTCGATGCACGTCCACCGGCTTGATCAGATGGATGGCAAAGCCCGCTTCCTGCGTCTTGAGCAGGTCCTTCTCCATGCCATAGCCGGAAAGGGCGATCCCCGGCCGGCCGGTGCGCTCGCGAAACACCGGCATTATCTCCAGCCCGCTTCCATCCGGCAGGCCCAGGTCCGAAACCAGCAGGTCAAAATCGGCCGTCTCCTGGATCACGCTGTGGGCATGCTCGCGCGACTGCACCCATACCACCTTGTGCCCGAAGCGCTCCAGTACAGTCTTGAGCAGTTGCCCGGTCGACTTGTGATCCTCCACCAGCAGTATGCGGGCCTGCCGCACCTTCACCTCATGGTGGTCGAAGGGCACGGCAGCCGCGTCCTCCGAGGGAGGCGCGCATGTCGAGAGCGTCACCACGAAGCGCGATCCTGTCCCCGGTCCATCGCTGAATGCCTCTATCGTGCCGCCATGCTGCGTGATCACCTGCCGCGCGATCGACAGCCCCAGCCCCAGGCCGCCGAATTGCCGCGTGATGTCGCCATCCCCCTGCCGAAATGCCGTGAACAGCCCGGCGATGGTCTCAGGCGTCATGCCGATGCCGGTATCGATGACCTCGGCTACCAGTTGCGGCCGGGAGTTGTCCTCCCTCGGTCGGTTGTATGTGCGCACCGTGATGCGCCCGCCCGGCGGCGTGAACTTCACCGCGTTCTTGAGCAGGTTCCAGAACACCTGCTGCAGCCGCGCGGGATCCGCATCGGTGTAGCATTCGTCGGCGTCCATTTCCTGTATCACCTGCAACTGTCGCGCGCCAATGTCCGACCAGCAGATCTGCAGTGCCGCGCTGATCGCATCATGGATGTTCAGCGGCTGCGTGCGCAACTGGAGCTTGCCGGAGCTGATCCGCGCCAGGTCCAGCAGGTCGTCGATCAGCCGCGCCTCCAGGTCGGCGTTGCGGCGGATCACCTCGATCATGCAGCGGGTATCCGGCGGCAGTGTGTCGAGCGTCAGCAGGTGGCTGGATGCCAGCAGCACCGGCGTTAGCGGCGTGCGCAGCTCATGCGAAAGGGCGGCCAGGAACTGGTCCTTCGCCGCGCTGGCCGTCTCGGCGTCCCGCCGCGCCTTCTCGGCCTGCCGCAGCGCCTCATGCTGTTCGGTGAGGTCGAGCATGGTCGCCAGTTGCCGCTCGCCCACCTGCACCGCCTTGATCTGCACGTAACGCGTGGAGCCGTCGGCGCAGCGCACGTTCGTCTCGATCGGGCGGCAATCCTGCTGGCCGGATGTCTGCGCCTCGCACAGCCGCTGAAACCATTCGTAGCGCAGGCGTCGCTCCGTCTGCACATCCGGGATGGCCAGTTTCCACCAGTGATCCAGCGTCGGCACGTCGCTTCGCGAGTAGCCAAACAGCAGCTCAAACTGCCGGTTGACCATCTCGATCTCGCCGGACGCCCCGCAGACCATCATGGCGACCGGCGAATGCTCCAGCACCGCCCGCAGGGTGCTCTCGGATTTCACCAGGGCGGCCTGCTCGCGAAGGCGCTGCGAAATGTCGCGGCTGAGGGTGACCAGGTGCTCATGGCCGGAGATCACGACCGTCTGCACCATCAGCTCGCAGTCGAGGACGGTGCCATCCAGCCGACAGTGGCGCCAGGGGACCGGCTGCGATGAGCCATCGCGGGCGGAGAGAAACAGATCCTCGATGCGCTCGATCGTTGAGCTGCCGTCGGCCTGCATCAGTGGGGAGATGTCGACCATCGTCTTGCCAATCAGCTCATCGCGCTCGGCCGCGAACATGCGCAATGCGGTGTCGTTGCAGTCAACGACACGTCCGTTGCGCCACAGCAGGATCGCCTCGCCTGCCTTGTTGACGATGGAGTGGTACTGCCGCTCTTTCTCGGCCAGCGATCTCTCGGATGCCAGTCGCTGCACCTCGGCCCCCGCCCGCAGCGACGCGATGCGGATGGCATCCAGCTCATTGGCGGGAAACGCCCGCGCCTGTACATCAAACAGTGCCAGGTGTCCTACGACCTTGCCGCCGCAGTCGGTGAACGGGACGCTCACGTAGCTTTCGATCTGGAAGCGCTGCACATCCGGGTCGGAGGGAAACAGCGTCCGCACATTCTTGTGGAAGACGCAGATCTTGCCGTGGCGATTCTCAAAGCAGGGAGTGCCCGCCAGCGGGTAGGTAATATTGGGATATTGCCTTCCGGCATGCCAGAATGCGAATGTCTGGGCATGGCGGTCGTCCTCGGGCCCGATCCATTCCGCGACAAACACACCCCTGGCGTTGAGGTAGATCCCCACCGCCTCGCACAGTTGCGCGAAGAAACGCTGTCCATGAGCCTGCGCGAGTTCTCCGGCGAGAAAAGAGAGCAGTTGTCGTATGTTCCTCATAGGCTTAAAAAACCGTATCGGGGAACGTGCCGACCCAGGGGCATGCCCGGGCCGCTGGAATAGCCCACGGGCGCAATATAGCAGTGGCCGGACTCTCGGCGCAATGGACAAATTGTTACGAATTGGAGATCAATATGAAGTCACTGACGCGCTACCTGACCTTCAATGTCCCCCAGCGGATGGGATTCGTAAACATAACGCCCGACCTGGAGAAGGCGGTGAAGGACTCGGGAGTGCAGGAAGGCCTGCTGCTGTGCAATGCGATGCACATCACCGCGTCGGTATTCATCAACGACAACGAACGCGGGCTGCACGAGGACTACCGCAGATGGCTGGAGGAACTGGCCCCCTTCGACCCCTCCCCCGAACGCTATCACCACAACCGCACCGGCGAGGATAACGCCGACGCTCACATGAAACGCCAGATCATGGGCCGCGAGGTGGTTATCGCCATCACAAAGGGAAAACTCGACTTCGGCCCCTGGGAACAGGTCTTCTACGGCGAATTCGACGGCCGAAGAAACAAGCGAGTGCTGGTGAAGATCATCGGAGAGTGACTGTTGCGTCACCTGGCCACGAGTGGACCTGTTGATTGACTCCGTCACGAGACCGGTCAAGGCGCGCCGCTCTCTCAATCGCAAATCGAGGATCGCAAATCAAGACCAATCAAAAATCCTGGTCACACATATGGCCGCAACCGCGCAACGGGTCAGCAGGAGACTCCGACCTGCTTCCTCAGCTCATCGAGGATCCGCATGTTCGACAGTGACGACTCTTGCGGCATCCTTGGTCTTGCCCCGTCCTGTACGACGGCGGCGAAGTCGTCCGCCTCGTAGCTGTAGATATCGCGATCGGCCGGGACATGGATCGTCTGCGGGCCCGGGACTTTGGCAGCCGCCCCGCCGTCCATCCGTGGCGGCGTGCCGTGCGCAATGGTGAACTGCCCTCCGCCAGCCGGCGGCTTCCAGGGTACGGGAATCTCTATGTATCCCTCGGTGCCGCAGATGTGGGCCGTGTTGTTGGCCGCCGCCGTCATGCCGCACGTGAACGTCGACAGCACACCGCCGGCAAACTCCATCGAACCGGCCGCCATCTCGTCCACACCGCTTTCATGGATGCGAGCCACCGCGCTGATCTTCCCAGGCGCCTTGCCCGTCACAAGTTGGGCAAAGTCTATGCAGTAGCAGCCGATGTCCATCAGCGCGCCGCCCGCCATGTCAGCGCGGAAGCGGATGTTGTCGTCGATCCGGCGCGTGCGATAGCAGAAACTGCTGCGGATCAGCCGCACCTCGCCGATCGTGCCGGAGCGGATCACCTCCAGCACCTTCAGTGTCTGCGGGTGACAGCGGTACATTAACGCCTCCACCAGCACGCGCCCGGCCGACCGCGCCACCTCGAACATCTCCTGCGCCTCGGCCAGGTTCGATGCCAGCGGCTTCTCGCACAACACATGCTTGCCCGCCCGCAGGGCCTTGATCGTCCACTCGTGATGCATCGAGTTGGGCAGGCCGATGTACACCGCGTCCACCGCTGCATCCGCCAGCAGCGCATCGTACGAGCCGTACGATCGGGCAGCCTCGTACTGTTTCGCAAAGGCGTCGGCCGATTCCTGTGAACGAGACGCCACGGCCGCCAGCACGCATCGCGTTGACTGCCGCACACCCGTGGCGAACTGCCGCGCGATGTTTCCTGTGGAGATGATCCCGAAGCGAAGCTTTGTCATTTCTGTTCCCCCTGTATCCGCTCGACTACTTCCGCGAGGCGGTATTCCGGCAACTCCAGTACCACGTACGAGGGCAACCCCATGTTACGCCACAGCCCGTAGGCATCCTCGCCGGTGAGGTAGTTGACCGCCAGCGAGATCACCGTGCCGTGCGACACTACGCCGATGTTGCCTTCCGGGTACCGCTCCATCACCCGATCAAGCGCGCGCAGGAATCTCTCCCGCGCCCGCTCGGCCGACTCGCGCCCCAGCACCCTGCGGCGCTGCTGCTTGAAGACCAGCGCCATCATCGAGATGAACTCGCGCGTGGGCATGTGCGGCACATTGTCGCGCTCATGTTCATGCAGATCATCGACAACCTCCATCGGCACCGGAAGCTGGCGCGAAAGCTCCTCGGCCGTCTGCTGCGCCTTGATCTCGCGGCTGGAGACCAGCGCCTTTATGTCATGCTTCCGCAACGCATCTGCCAGTGGAGTGCAACTGGATCTACCCTCTCCTGACAGCTCCCAGCGGCTGGGTGGAATGGCCGGATCGACCGTCGGCCGGGCATGCTTGATCAGTATCAGCTTTCGCATGTAACAATCATAACAGACCAGTCCGCCATGCGGGAATTCGCCCGGCTTTACTCATCGTCGCGGCCATGACAGTCGGCAGAATCTGCGGAATTCCCTGCATGGGGAGCGTTCAACTTGCGGCGATCTGGCAGGGTTTCTAAACTGCAGCCGTGGCTGAGTTGCTAGAACAATACCACGCAATCCTGCTGGATCTCGATGGCACCATCTACCATGACGAGTACTCTCTCCCCGGTGCCAAGGAGCTGATGCAGCGGTTGCAGGCGCGCTCAAAGAAATTCGCCTGCCTATCCAACAGCACCACCAGCCCCCTGCGCGTGCTTCAGCGCCTGATGCGGATGGGTGTGGAAGTCGACCCGAGCAACATCTACACCGCCGCGGCGGCTGCCGCCGACTACGTCTTGCGGCAATTTGCCCCGCGCCCACGCATCTTCAACCTCGCCACCGAGGGCATACAGGAGATGCTCGATGGACTGGTCGACTGGGTAGGCAGCGGCGGCGAGCCATGCCACGCCATCATCGTCGGCAACCTCACCAACGTTTACGTCACCGAGGAACGACTTCGCATCGCACTGCAACTGGCCCGTAAGGGAGCGCAGGTGGTGGGAATCTCGGCCGACCGCGTCTATCCCAGCGCCCGCGGACTGGAGTTCGGCTGCGGCGCACTTACCGAGATGCTCTGCTATGCGGCCAATGTGCAGGGTGTGTACTGCGGCAAGCCGCAGCGCATCTTCTTCGAGAACCTCTGCCGCCGACTGGAAGTCGAGCCACAGAACTGCGTGCTGATCGGCGACAACGTCGAGGCCGACATCGTCGGAGCCAAGGCCCTGGGCATGCGAACGATCCTCACCCTGACCGGCGTCACGCGGCGAAAAGACCTGCGCGACCTCCTGCCCCACATGCAGCCGGATGAAGTGATAGAGGAACTGACGGATCTCCTCGTGTAGACCGAAGCCGTGCCGCATCTGAGAAGGCACGAAGGCGCCAGGGAGCAGCTCACACGCTGGTGTCGACGGTCCGAGATTCCGATTTCACCACGTAGCGACGACGAAACGGCGGATAACGCCGCCTCCCGCAAGCGCGGGCGTCCTCGCCCGCATCTGTTCACCACGAGGCAACGAAGAAGCGAAGCCTCTGCGACCGTGCGCGATCTCAACCGTGCTGCTTCGTCGCTTCGCTTCTTCGTGGTGAAATCAGGTTTTCGCGGAGGCCTCCCCTGCAGCAAGGACGCCCACTTCTTCAATCTTCCCGATCCATCCGAAGTTCTTCCCTCTTACTGCTGTCCGCCTGTGTTGCTCGGCGGCATCGGGATGCTTGGCCGATTCTGTTGCTGCTGGTCGGCCGGTTGATTCTCCTGCTGTTGCTGTTGCGGGGGCGCTGGCGGGATCGTCCCGCCGGCCGGCTGTGCATTGAGCGTCTCTTCCGCCATCTGCTGCGTACGCCGGGTTACGTCAATCTCGCCGGGCGCTACCGGCTGCATTGGCGGGGCCGCGCCGGTCTCAGAGCTGCCGAATCCGCCTCGCGGCCTATCGCCAGTCTGCGGCGGTAATGTGCTGCCGAACCCTCCCTGCGGCGTGGCCGGCGTCGTAACATTCGACTGATTCCCCTGCAACGCACCGCTGGGTGCGGAGATCACCGGCGGCGTGCCGGGAGCGGAGGTGCCCGGCTGCTGCGTCTGCTGACCGGCCGAGCCCGGCGTACTGGTCACTGTGCCGCTGCCCGGGCTGGTGTCGATTCGCCCGGGAAGCTGTCCGCCGGCCGGCTGGGCCGGCAACTGCGGCTGCT
>JAKORQ010000486.1 GCA_029777755.1 Planctomycetota bacterium | reverse complement strand
CATCTCCGCGGCGCAGGCTTATATCAGCGACATCACCACCACCAGCAACCGGACCAGGGGAATGGGTGTGCTGGGCGCGGCGTTTGGCCTGGGATTCTCGGTTGGCCCAGTAATAGGAGGACTGGCCGCGCATTTCATAGGCCTGTCGGCACCGGCATGGATCGCGGCCATCGCGGCCGTCGGCGCTGCTGTTCTGTGCTGGCTGAAGCTGAAGGAATCGCGCGTACACCGCAGCACCGACGACATCAATTACCTCAACTTCGCCCGCTACGCGCCGCTGCTTTCCAATAAGCCGCTGATGAAGATCAACAGCTGCTGGTTCATCTCGACGGTTGCGTTTGTGGCCGTGGATGCATCGATCGTGATGTTCCTGGAGGACGTCTTCTCCTACGACACAAAGCATGTGTCAATGTACTTCCTCCTGGTGGGGGTGGTTATCGCCATCACGCAGGGTGGCCTGGTCGGCCGGCTCAGCCGTCGATATGGCGAGTGGACGCTGTGCATCCTGGGCATAGCGCTCAACGGCATCGGCGCTGTCATGACGGCCGGTACGTACTGGTGGACCTCCGCGTGGCTGCTTGGCATCGCCGCCATCATCGCAGCCTTCGGGCGCAGCATTTTCCAGCCGACCATCTGGTCACTGGCCACCCACCATAGCGACCCCCGCGAACAGGGACTGGCGTCCGGGTTCTTCCAGGCGAGCGGCACGTTCGGGCGCATCGTCGGCCCGCTGGCGGCCGGGTACATCTATGAATACCGGATCACCTATCCCTGGTTTGTCTCGGCGGGCGTGTTGTGGATCACATCCCTCTGGCTGTTCAACCTGCACCGCAAGGAGCAGCGACAACCGGTGGAGGTGGAGCAGGTGGCGTAAAGCATGCCTGGCCGCTTACGACAGCGCCATCAGTAGATTCAGCGCCAGCCCTGCCGCGCCGCAAATGATGCCTGCGATGGCGGTTATCCGCGCGCCTTTCGCGTCCTCTCCGCGCAGCTGCACCAACGCGACAATGCCAAAGACGATCGCCAGCACCGATGGGACGAAGATCATGCACGTGGCTATCCCCAGCACGCCCAGGATCAGCGATGAGGTGGCGTAACCGTTGCTGTTGGACTGCTCAACCTGCACGGTCCCCTCAAGCGTGAACGGCACGCCGCAGTTGTTGCAACTGTTGGCCGTCACGGGACTGACACCGCCGCAGCGGCTGCACTTGATCCTCTGGGCGCCGCTCTCGTCGCGCTCGATGGTGGGGGCACGCTCGCCGGCGGCCGCATAGGCGTGCACCGGATGCGGATCGGGCTTGATGATCTGCTTTGAATCAGGATCGACCAGCCGGCCACAGTAATCGAGATAGGGGATGCGGATGTCATTGGCACAGGTGGGGCACTGCCCCTTCTGGCCGGCCATCGCCATGGTCGCTTCCAGCCGGCTGCTGCACCAGGGGCAGTTGAAGCCGAACCGCCGCACCGGCTCACGATACCCTGCCGGCACCCGCGGCACGCGTACCGAACGCACAGCGGGCGGCGGGTCACTCCCCTCCGGCACATTGACGACCGACTTGCACGCCGGACAACGCACAACCCTGCCGGCATACTCGTCCTCCATCGTCAAAGCGGCACGGCAAACCTGACAGGAAAAGCTGATCATCCGTGCCCCCGATCATATTGCGCCCCTGCACAAGCTGAAAGCAAAACCGCAAGTCCCTGTTCAGGCCGGTAGCGTGCACGCAGAAGGAGCCGCCGGGGTTGGCTGTCGGCCAACGCACCTACTCCGATCCGCTCTTGACACCAAGACACAAAAAAGAGGAAGGCACAAAGGAGGTTGAAACAAGTGCATCAAAAGTGGTGCAGTCGGAAGATCACCCACTTCACTCCTTCATTTCACCACAACGCAAACGATGAAATGACGGCGACGATAGATCCAGGATCGCGGGCGCCCGCCAAGTTCTTGGGGAATGTGCCGCCTAAGCGGGCGAGCCGCGATGGAACTCGGTAGCTCTGAAACCTTAGTGCCCCGGTGTCTTCGTGTCTTTGTGTAGAAACGGAATCGCGCTAGCGCCAAGGATGCCCACAAACACACGAATCTGTGTTCATCAGTGTATGTGTGGTTCCTCTCAAGAAGCGGCTCAAGTCTTGCCTACCGCGGGTTCCACTCTCCTCTGAAGACCTCTTCTGCCGGGCCGGTCATGTACACGCATCCATCAGCTTCGCGCCATTCCAGCGTCAGGTCGCCGCCGGGCAGGTGGGCGAGGATCTTTCTGCCGGTCTTGCCGGTAAGCACGCCGGCCACGCAGACGGCCGACGCACCCGTGCCGCAGGCCAGCGTGATGCCGCTGCCGCGCTCCCAGGTGCGCATCGTCACTTCGCCGCTCGAGTGGATCTGCACGAAGTGGACATTGATCCGCCGGGGAAATGCCGAGGCATTTTCAATCCTCGGGCCGATCTTCTCCAGGTCGATGCTCTTCACGTCCGGCACGTAGAACACCGCGTGCGGATTGCCCATCGAGACGAACGTCGCCTCCGGCAGCGAGTCATCCAGGTCGAGGATCTTGCCCGTGTTCGCGGAGGAAAGCTTGATCTTCGCAGGCTCGACCGGGATGGCCGGCAGATCCAGGATGGGGGCCTGCATGTTCACTGTCGCCTGGCGGACGCTATCTCCCTCGACATGCAGGTCGATGGTCAGCACGCCCCGGCCGGTCTGCACGCGCATCGGGTTGTTTTTCGAGATGCCATTCTCATACGCGAACTTCGCCACGCAGCGAACGGCATTTCCGCACATCTCGGCCTCCGAGCCATCGGAGTTGAACATGCGCATACGCACGTCGGCCCCGCAGTCGGAAGGGGCGATGAGAACCATCCCATCTCCGCCGACGCCAAAGTGCCTGTCCGAGATCCGTATCGCCACCGCCGCCGGGTCATCCACCTTCTCCTGGAAGGCGTTGATGTACACATAATCATTCCCGGCCCCGTGCATCTTCGTGAACTTCATGGCGGCACGAGGATATCCGCCCCCGAGCCGAAGGAAAAGTATTACAGCCCACAAGGATCAGCCCGCCTGGCAGAGTCGCTTTGCCATAACCTGGCAGACCGGACTCTTGACGTATCCAGGGAGCCGAAGGCCGAACGAAGTTACAAGCTATTGTTTCAATTCAAACACTGCGCAATGAAAGCCTTTGCGCTCGCATCGATGAGAATCCACCGCGTCTTGATCTCCTGATCGTTGATGAAGCACCCCTGTCGCAATGGCGAGACTCATCAACACCGCGCGGTTCGGGCTCTGACGCTGTCGAGCATCCCTCAATCAGATTCCAGAAGCCAGGTATGTCAAGGAGACGCACTGAGGAGGAAGTCGACTCTTCGCCAGTATCAATGTCCTCGATACCGTAATCGCCAACGTCCTGCGAACGTAACGCTTCATCGAAGTGCTGAAGCATCGCTAGAAAAGCCAATCATGGGGCAGATCGGCGCAAATAAAAAAGCGGGCGAAGGGATTCGAACCCTCGACGTCAGCCTTGGGAAGGCTGCATTCTACCACTGAATTACGCCCGCGTGGTTTGTCCTTTCCCTTCCGGTTCATCCCGGCCGGAAAGGACTTGCTTCAGTCTACTGCATCCTGGCCACCAATGGCAAGGCCGATCGCAGTTCAGCAGCGGTGCTTCATTACGTGGTCGATCAGGTCGTTGAGCCGCACTGTCGCCAGGCAGCAGGCGGTGTCGGCTGCCCCGTAGTAGATGTACACCGTGCCGTCGATCACCGGGTTGGCGCAGGGGAAGACCACGTTGTCGTGGTTGCCGAACTTCTCGTAGTCGGTCTCCGGGCCCATGATCGGTTCGGGCGTGCGGGCGATCACCTTGGTCGGGTCCTCAAGGTCCAGCATCATCGCGCCCACGCGGTAGGTGCGGATGTGCACGTCCGGGCCGAAGTAGACGCCGTGATAGAGCATCAGCCAGCCGGCGTCGGTCTTGATCGGCACCCCCGCGCCGCCAATCTTCTGGTTCTCCCACTCATACTCGCAGCCGCAGACCGGACGATCCTCGTACCAGTGCAGGAAGTCGTCCGTCTTGGCCATGTGGATGTGGAACCTGAACTGGGGATTGTTGCTGATGGCCTGCGTGTGCGGTTGGAACGGGCTGGGGCGATGCATCACCCAGTAATGCCCGCCGATCGTCTCGGGGAAATACAGCACATTGGCATCGCTCAGGTACTGGGCGGTGAGCGGACCGTGGCGGGTGAAGCTCTTGAAGTCCTTCGTGGTGGCCAGGCCGACCCGGCGATACTTGTGCTTTCCCCGCGCGTT
>JAKORQ010000485.1 GCA_029777755.1 Planctomycetota bacterium | reverse complement strand
GATGGCGTTGCTGAGGAAGAACCTGGGCACCTTGACCCAGGGCAGGAGGAAGTCGCCGATCAGCCAACTACGGCACAAACCGATGCAGTTCTCATGCCCACGACCGGGCCGGTGGATCCGGAGGCGGCGCTGGAGCAATTGCTGCGTCCCCGGCCGAGGATGGCTCCGCCCCTGACTGTTCCCGAGAGCGAGATTTCCGCCACCGCACAGCCGACGGGTATTGTCCCGGATATGCCGGCGCAGCCGTTGCGCCGCGAAGGAGAGATGCTGGTGCAGCGGGTTGGCCGACTGCATTGGAATGAGGAAGGGCAGTGGCCGCTGTTCGCCTTCGACGCCGATAACAGAGGCTTGACCGAGCCCCCGGTGGTACTGATCCCGAATAAGCGGCTGGAGCAGATGGAAACGGCGCTGGAGCGAGCAGGACTCGACTTGCGTTTTTCCGTGACGGGAAGGATCACCACGTTCCAGGGCCGTAACTACCTGCTGGTGGAAAAGGCCCAGGTGGTAACGGATCACGAGGGTCTGTAGCCGATGGCATTCCAGGCGTCAGCGTGGCTGTGGCTGTTTCTGCCGTGGGCTATGCTGGTTGTGCTGACGCTCAGGGCATACCGGCCAACGGTACAGGTGCCGTACATTGACCTCTGGCCGCGCGAGGATGAACGTCGCGATGAGAAGCGCCGCTCCTGGCGTCCGCCGCCACTTGCGATCCTGCTCCTGCTGCTTGCCATCGCGTGCGCGATTGTTGCCCTTGCCCGTCCGGCATCCTGGCCGACTGATCCGCGCATAGCTCGCCTGACCATAGTCTTGGATCGTGGTGTGACGATGCTGATGGGGCAGCGCCTTGAAAGTGCGCGAGAAACCCTGATCAGATCGCTTCGGACACTCCTGGCAGACGATGCCGAGATAACCATCATCGATCCGCTTTCCCCCGACACCGTGGTATCGCCAACGTCGTTGGCGGAAGCCTTACGGCGGCCGGCTACGAGTGTCGATATAGGTGGAAGGATCGACGCAATCGTGACGTCTCGGCGGGATGAGCCGATGATGCTGCTCAGCGATCGTAAGTACGATGGCATCGTTTCCGTGGCCGGGGATGTGGCGGTTGAGAATGTTGGCATAGTTGCCGCCACTGCTGCCAATGGCGAATGCTGGCTGACACTCCGCAATGACTCATCGATTTCGCAGGTGCAGGTCATGCTTTCCTCCATCGATGCGAGCCAGCGGCATACCGTTCAGCTTCCAGATGCCGGGAGCACGCGGGAGTATCGTCTTGTCTGCCCGAGCGCCATGCCGCTGCGGGTGAGGCTGGAGATCGCCGACGACTTCGCTGACGACAATGTATGGTGGATCCTTCCCGAGCGGGTTCCAGCGCGCATCACCATCGATGCGGGTGCTCCCCAATGGCTCAGGCGGTTCGCGCTCAGTTACGGGAACGCCACGGCTGCCAATGAGCTGTCCCGCGAGGTCCTGATCACCACCTCCAATGCCCGGTCGCCTCATTCCCTCTGCATCGCCGCCGGCATGGTGTCACTGCTGCTACCTGATGAACTGCTTCTTCCTGATCATCCGCTCACCAGCAACGTGGTCTTGCCCCGCAGAGTTCTCGCGGGATTGCCTTTGCCGCCGGGCAACTGGCAGGTTCTTCTTCATGTGGACCAGACGCCGCTGCTTGCCGTCGATGATGACGCCTGCAGCGTCTGGATTGGTTTTACACCCGAGGGTGAGATCACGCCTGACTACCTGGTGTTGCTGGTGAATGCCGTGGGATTCGCGTCTGGAGTGAAGTGCACGGCCGGGCGTCCTGAGGTCCTGGGCGATTCATGGGAGCAGATCGAGGGGATAGCGCTGGGCGAACTTCCCCCAGGCTCGCGCGCCGGCCTCTATCGCAACGGCGACAGGTATCATGCGGTCAATGTTCGGTCGCCTGATCTACCGGCATCCGCAGGCAGCGCCTTACTGGATGAACAACTGGCCGAGATGGCGCAGCAGCAGGACTCGCCGACAACACTTGCGCCATGGATTTGGATACTGTGTCTTGTCGGAATTACAGGCGCAGTTTGTTGCGTAAAAGTAGGCGAAAATCGTTTCGTGGAACGATGAAAGTTCATAGGTAGTTGCTATTGATCCGGATACAACGGGCAGGGGAGCAACACATGTCTCGCAGGAAGTACGCATTATTGGCAGTCCATCTGCTTCCGGTGCGGCATCCAGTTTCAACGTCGCGATGAGGTGGAATCGAAACGTGGCAACGCTTGGCGGACGGCCAAGGTTCAATGCGAATGCTACTCGGGTAGACCAAGCCGCTCCACTTGAGGTAGAGCAGCTCTAGCGGCGAGCGAATGAAGACACCCGTGCATGAACTGCACGGGTGTCTGTGTCTATAGCGGCATCATGCCCTTCAGCAGGGCTTGCGAAGTACGGCACCGGTATCGGCGCTGGTCACCATGCTGGCGTATCGTGCCAGCCAGCCGTAGTTGATCTTGGGCTCGCGCGGCTTCCAGTTGGCGCGGCGACGGTCCAGTTCATCATCGCTCACCTCAAGCTCAAGCTTGCGGTTGGGGATATCGATGTTGATGTAGTCGCCATCCTGAACAAGGGCGATCGGTCCGCCGGCCGCCGCTTCCGGCGAGACGTGCCCGATTGACCCGCCGCGGGTCGCTCCCGAGAATCGGCCATCGGTTATCAGTGCCACTGACTCACCCAGCCCCGCGCCGGCGATGGCACTCGTGGGAGCGAGCATCTCCTGCATGCCCGGCCCGCCTCTGGGGCCTTCGTAGCGGATGACGACGACCATGCCCGGCTTCACCTTGCCGGCCAGGATGCCTTCGTAGGCCTCGTCCTGGCTCTCGAAAATGATCGCCCGTCCACGGAACTTCATCATCGAGGGAGCCACGCCGGCTGCCTTGATCACAGCGCCGCCGGGGGCGAGATTGCCAAAGAGAATCGCCAGGCCGCCCTTGTCGGAGTAAGCATTGTTGAGCGGGCGAATGACATCATCATCCAGTACCCTGGCGTTGGCGATGTTCTCGCCCAGGGTCTTGCCGGTGACGGTCTTGCAGGAAAGATCCAGCGTCCCGGGCTTCTCACTGAGCACCTTCAGGATGGCGCTGATGCCGCCGGCACGGTCCACATCCTCGATGTGGTAATGGCCGGAAGGAGCCACCTTGCAGATATGGGGCACGCGGTCGGCGACCGTGTTCAGGTCAGCCAGGTTGAATGGCGTATCAGCCTCGATGGCCACCGCCAGCGTGTGCAGGACGGTGTTGCTCGATCCGCCCATCGCCATGTCCAGCGCGAAGGCGTTCATGAAGGCCTGGCGGGTGAGGATGTCGCGCGGGCGGAGGTTTTCCTTCACCAGGGCGATGATGCGCCTGGCTGCCTCATGGTACAGCTCATCGCGCCGCGGGTCGGTTGCCAGTACCGTGCCATTGCCGGGGAGTGCCAGGCCCAGCGCCTCGCACAGGCAGTTCATGCTGTTGGCGGTGAACATGCCCGAGCACGAGCCGCAGGTGGGGCAGGCGTTTTGCTCAATCTCGGCAAGCTGTTGCAGGCTGAGCTTGCCGGCCGCGTGAGCGCCGACGCCCTCGAACACGCTGTTCAGGTTGATGGCCTTGCCGGTGGCGGGATCGATGCCGGCCTTCATCGGGCCGCCGGAGACGAATATCGCCGGGATATTGACGCGGGCCGCGGCCATCAGCATGCCCGGCACGATCTTGTCGCAGTTGGGGATGAAGACCACGCCATCAAAACAGTGGGCGCGGAGCATCGTCTCGACGCAGTCAGCGATGAGCTCGCGGCTGGCCAGCGAATACTTCATTCCGGAATGCCCCATGGCGATCCCGTCATCCACGCCGATGGTGTTGAACTCGAAAGGCACGCCGCCGGCCGCGCGAATGGCCTCGCGAACCTTGCGCCCGACAACGTCCAGATGGGCATGTCCGGGCACGATCTGGGTAAAGGAGTTGGCTACCGCGATGAACGGCTTGTCAAAGTCGGCCTCGCTCTGGATAACGCCGGTGGCGCGAAGCAGCGAGCGGTGGGGAGCGCGAATGGCACCCTTCTTGATCGTGTCACTAAGCATTGTTCTCCTCTCGAATTCTGAAGCCCACGAATATAGCGACAAGCAACCCGAAACGCACACATGTCAGCGTCATCGCAGAAGCATGTATCCCACGGAAATCTGCAGGTGATTTCCCTTGCCGTGCAAGGAGGCTAGTATCGCAAAAGACTCAAGCACTGTTTGCTGCGCAACAGGAGAAGGCAATGTCAACAACGTCGGACACCAGGGTTCTCAATCGATATTCCTCCCGCATCACGCGTCCCGCCAGCCAGGGGGCCAGCCAGTCCATGCTCATGGCAACTGGCATGACGCCGGAGGACCTGGGCAAGCCGCAGGTCGGGATCTGCGCCATGTGGTTCGACGGTAATCCCTGTAACATGCACCTGAACGACCTGGGGGAGAAGGTCAAGGTGGCGGCCGGCCAGCAGGGGTGTGTGGGGATGCGCTTCAACACCATTGGCGTCAGCGATGGCATCTCCATGGGCACGGATGGCATGAGCTATTCGCTGCAATCGCGCGACCTTATCGCCGACTCCATCGAGACGGTGATGCGGGCGCAGTGGTACGACGCCCTGGTGGCGATCCCCGGCTGCGACAAGAATATGCCAGGCTGCGTGATCGCCATGGGACGATTGAATCGCCCGAGCATCATGCTCTACGGCGGAACCATCCGCGCCGGCTGCGCATCATTGCGCGGCGAGGACGTGAAGCTCGACGTGGTTTCCGCTTTCCAGGCATATGGCCAGCGACTCACCGGCGCGATCAGCGAGCAGGAACGGCTACAGATCATCCGCCATGCATGTCCCGGTCCTGGCGCGTGTGGCGGGATGTATACCGCCAACACCATGGCGTCCTTCATTGAGTGCATGGGATTGGCGCTGCCATATTCAAGCTCGATTCCTGCCGAGGATTCTGCCAAGCAGGAAGAGTGCGCCCGAGTGGCAGAGGCGATCAAGCGATGCCTGGAACTGGATCTGAAGCCGCGTGATATCGTCACCCGCCAGAGCTTCATCAATGCCATGAGGCTGACGGTGATCCTGGGCGGTTCGACCAACGCCGTGCTGCACTCTCTGGCGATGGCGCGGGCGTTCGGCATCGAGCTGACACTCAACGACTGGTACGAGGTAGCGAGAACCACGCCGCTGCTGGCTGATCTCAAGCCGTCGGGCCGATTCGTGATGGAAGACCTGTACCACATCGGCGGCGTGCCGTCAGTGCTCAAGATGATGCTGGAGGCGGGCCTAATCGATGGCTCGCAAATGACCGTGACGGGTCGCACGCTGGAGGAGAACCTGGAGAACGTGCCGACAATTCCGCCATTTGGCGCGGGACCCGGCAAGCAGGAGATCATCCGTCCGCTCTCTGATCCGCTGAAGCGCGATGGCCATATCGCCATCCTCCACGGTAACCTGGCGCCAGGCGGATGCGTCGGCAAGATTACCGGCAAGGAAGGCACAAAGTTCCGAGGGCCGGCGATCGTTTTCGATTCTGAAGAGCAGATGCTGGCTGGGCTGGAAGCGGGCAAGATCAAGACCGGGCAGGTGATCGTCATTCGTTACGAGGGGCCCAAGGGCGGGCCGGGGATGCCGGAGATGCTCACACCCACGTCGGCACTGGCAGGGGCCGGGTTGATCGGCGGAGTCGCCCTGATCACCGATGGCCGCTTCTCCGGCGGATCGTATGGGTTCATCATCGGTCACGTGGTTCCTGAGGCCGCCGAGGGTGGGCCGATCGCGCTGGTGCAGGATGGTGACGTCATCACCATTGACTCCGATACCGGGCGCATCGATGTGGAAGTGAGTGATGAGGAAATGGCGGAGCGGCGCAGCAGTTGGCAGCGGCCAGAGCCGAAGGTTACACGTGGAACGCTCGCCAAGTACATCCGCAGTGTCAAGGATGCCTCCCACGGGTGCGTGACTGACGAACTGTGACGACCGTTCCATGCGGGGCTGATCGGCATGCTTCGCTCGCTGCATTGCCAATGTCGTCGGCGAGTCGTAGCATTCGCACCTTCTCCGGAAGGTGAACGACCTTGGAGCGTGCATACAACTCGCGTACAGACAGTAGTGATTCTGCAGATGTAACCGCACTCGATCCGCAGCAGCCCTTGCCTCGATTGCCCGATGGGCTTGGCGAGCCGAGCCTGCGTTCGGTGATGGTGCTGTCAGCCCCGGTGATCCTCGAGCAGGTGATCCAGGCGGCGGTGGGGCTTACCGATACCATCATCGCCGGGCACATCCCTGGTGACGATCACACGGTGGCGGCCGCTTCCGCCGCTGTCGGTGTGATGTCGTATCTCCAGTGGATGGCGGGCATCCTCAATTCGGCGTTCTCCAT
>JAKORQ010000484.1 GCA_029777755.1 Planctomycetota bacterium | reverse complement strand
GCTGGAGCAGGAGTCGCCGGACTTTAACCCGGCGACTCCCGAGATGTTCCGTGAGGAGAAAGACCTGGTGCGCGATGTATGACGTTCGCCAGTTCCGAAAGATCCTCTATGCCGTGCTGGCGGTGTCTGTCGCCGCGTACGGCATAGCGGTTGAATCCGCCGGGCACGTGGTGGTCGGCCTGATCCTGGTGCTGGCCAACGCCTGGTTGCACGCGCGCTTCCCGACTTTTGCCATGCCGCGCTGGCTGGCCTCGATGATCGCCCTTCTCGCCGGTATGGTCAGCGCCGCCGGCCTGGTGCAGGGAACCCTCTCCCCCCTGCTGGCGGTAAGCCAGTGGCTGTTTTTCCTGCTGCTGGTGATCCTGTGGAGCCGCCACGACAACCGCGCCTACGCCCAGATGCTGGTGATGAGCCTGGTGTTGATGGTGGCCGGCGCGATAAACAGTGCCAGCCTGTTCTTCGGCCTGCTGTTCATCACCTACCTGTTCATGGCGCTGTACTGCTGCATGCTTTTCCACCTGAAGGTAGAGAGCGACAATGCCCAGCGGGTCTATCACCTCAGCCCTGAGCACATCGAGGCGGCCACGCAGGGCAAGGACGCCGTCTTCAATCGCTCCATGCGGCGGCTGACGGTACTGGTCTCCAGCTTTTCCATGGCACTGGGCGTGCTGGTGTTCCTCTTTTTCCCCCGCTCCAACACGCCGACGCTGATGATGAGGTTGCAGACGCCGCAAAGCGCGCCGCTTACGGGGTTCTCTGAGCGCGTCAGCTTCGAGCAGGTGGCGCGGATCGCCCAGAACAACGAGATCATCGCGCATGTCTCGGTGACGGAAAATGGCGAGCCTATGCGCAACGAGGATCTTTACCTGCGCGGCATGACGCTGGACATCTACACCGGGCAAGCCGGGCGACGGCCGGGCCTGAGCTGGCAGTGGATCCGCAGCGACAGGGCTTGGGAATCGGGAGTGAATCGCCGGATCGGCGCCGGCACGCTGGAGATGCTCCGACCGTCGAATGGCCGGAATATCCACCAGACGATCGTGCTCAAGCCAACTGGCACATCGACCCTCTTCGCCATCGACGGGGCATTTGCCATCAGGCCGCTGCGGAACCTCGACCTGCATTACTTCGCGGAAGACAACTCACTGCGCAGCTTCGAGGCTGCCAAGACGCAGATGCAGTACGAGGTCATCAGCGACGGCTCGACTCCGGTGGCAGCGCCGCCGGAGTCAGGCGACCAGGCGCGCTATCGCCGCTACGGCATGCGCCGCTACATGGGAATGGGCCAGAGCATCACTGAGTCACGAATTGATGAACGAATCGCCGAGTACGCCCGCCGCCCGGAGGTAAGCGGGCAGAACGAGAATGGCCCGCTTGCTGAGCAGCGCACCGCCGGCAGGGGTGAACCTGATCCGCTGGATGCCCTGATAGCCGAGAACCTGCAGCGGCATTTTCACAACGAGTTCCAGTACACGCTGGACCTCACCGACACCTCGCGCGACCGCGACACCGATCCCATCGTGGCTTTCCTCTACGACTATCGGCGTGGCCACTGCGAGTATTTCGCGGGAGCGATGACGCTGCTGTGCCAGTCGCTGGGGATGAAGGCCCGCATGGTGATCGGCTTCCGCGCCGGATCTGAGGACTACAACCAGATCGGGGAGTATTACGTCATCCGCCAGTCGCACGCCCATGCCTGGGTCGAGGTGCTCACGCCCGAGGGCTGGCGGCGCTTTGACCCCACCTCCGGCACGCAGTACTTCGCCGAACGCTCGCAGAACGCCTGGTTCCGCGCCATCGCCGACTTTCTCGATTACCTGCAATACAAGTGGGCGGTGTCGGTCGTGACCTACAGCAATGAGAACCGCCGATCGGTGTGGCAGCGCGTCGAGTCGGGAGTGAGCACCTCGCTGAGCATCGGCAGCATGCTGATGAACCGCCTGCGCAAGTACCTGCACTCGGAGAATCTGTACAAGCTGTCCTCGCAGCTCATCATCGGGGCGATCGCCATCGCACTGCTGATCATGCTGGCTGCCATCGGCCTGTTCATTTACGAGAAGCACCGGCTGTATCGCCGGGCACAGCGTATAGGTCTTTCGTCGCTGCCCTCGGAACAGCAGTTGCGCCTGGCCCGTAAGCTGGGCTTCTATGATGAGATGTTGATGCTGCTGTCGCGCCAAAACATCCATCGTCCCCGCGAGATGACCCCGCGCGAGTTTGCCAGGTCGCTGTCTTTCCTGCCCAGCGAGATCTATCGCGAGATCTGCCAGCTCACCGACATTTACTATCACGTGCGCTATGGCGATCATAATCTCGAACAGGCTGAGCGAAGACGCCTGTCATCGAGGATCGGCAACCTCGCGGCCGCCATGGCCGGCAAGAGCATGTGGGATCCGGGCGAAGAAGAAGACTGATGAAGGCATACATCCTTTCCGTTGGCGATGAACTCACCTTGGGGCAGACCGTTGACACCAATTCCGCGTGGCTCAGCCAGCAACTGGCCTCGATCGGCTGCTGGATCTGTGGCCACATGACCGTACCTGATGACCGCGCCGCCATCGCCAGCGCCATCAGCGAGGCCTCCAGGCGCTGCGATGTCCTGCTGATCTCGGGCGGACTGGGCCCTACGAAGGATGATCTCACCCACCAGGCGCTGGCCGACGCCATGGGTGTGGGCCTGGAGATGAACGAGAAGTGGCTGGCACAATTGGAGGAGTTCTTCCGCATCCGCCGCCGGCCGATGGTGGCCGCCAATCGCGTGCAGGCGATGCTGCCTATTGGCTGCCGCATGATCGAAAACTCCTGTGGCACGGCCTGCGGGATGCACGCGCGCGTCGGCGACTGCGATGTCTATGTCATGCCCGGCGTGCCCAAGGAGATGTTCGCCATGTTCACGCGCGATGTCCTGCCGCAGTTGCGTGAGCGGGCAAACGGGGCGGTCATCCTCTCCCGCACCCTGCACACCTTCGGGCTGGGTGAATCAAATGTCGCGGAGCTGCTGGGTGACTTGATGAAGCGCGGCCGAAACCCCTCCGTGGGAACGACTGTCTCGGGGGGCATCGTGTCGCTGCGCATCAACGCGCGGTTTCCATCCCTCGCTGAGGCGCAGGAGAAGATCGCCGAGACTGAAGAAGCCTGTCGCCAGAAGCTGGGTGATCTCATCTTCGGCGCTGATGGCGTAACGCTGCCCGAGGCACTGGCGCCGATGCTCAAGGAGAATGGCATAACCGTGGCCACCGCCGAGAGCTGCACCGGCGGCCTGCTGGCGGGGATGTTCACCGATATCCCCGGCTCCAGCAGCTATTTCCTGCAGGGATGGGTCACGTACAGCAACGAATCCAAGGTAAATCTGCTGGGCGTGAATCCGCAGACCATCGAGACTCATGGCGCTGTCTCCGAGCCGGTGGTGCGCGAGATGGCGGAGAACGCCCGCCGCAGGGCCTGCGTGGATGTGGCGCTGGCGATCTCGGGAATCGCCGGCCCCGACGGCGGCACGCCGGAGAAGCCCGTGGGGACCGTCTGCTTTGCCCTGGCACATGCCGGCGGCGTAAGTGCGCGAACGATCGTACACCTGGGAGATCGGGCCACCGTGCGCGATCGCTCCTGCAAGACGGCCCTGACCATGCTGCGCTTTCACCTGCTGGGGAAACCGCTACCCTTCTAGACTCACAAGGCCTGGAACGCTAATCTCCGCAACTGGAGTCAATCAAGGAAAGGAAAGACATGACCAGTTCCGTTATTGCCGCTCAGCTCTACACGTTGCGCGACTACTGCAAAACAGCCGCTGATCTTGCCACGACCCTGAAGAAGGTCCGCCAGATCGGTTACGAAGCCGTGCAGATCTCCGGCATCGGGCCGATCGATCCCAAGGACGTTGCCAAGATCCTCGAGGATGAGCAGCTCACCTGCTGCATCACCCATGTCAGCCTCGATGACATGCGCAAGAACTTTGATGCCGTGCTGGAAAAGCATCGCCTGTGGAACTGCCAGTACACCGCGGTCGGCGGTTTCTTCCCGCAGGAGAAGTACACTCGCGAGCTCTGGGAGGGCTTCATCGATGAGTACAACGAGCTGGCCGCCAAGTTCGCAGCCCAGGGGCTGCAGATCGGCTATCACAACCACAGCCATGAGTTCGTGAGGATCGGCGATAAGACCATCATGCAGATGCTCTTTGAGGGACTGAAGGCCCCCATCCACTTTGAGATCGACACCTACTGGGTCGCCCATGGCGGCGCTGACCCCGTCGAGTGGATCGGCAAGTGCGCTGGACGCATCCCCTGCCTGCACCTGAAGGACATGGCCATCGTCCAGAACGAGGGCCAGAAGATGGCCCCTGTCGGCGAGGGTAACCTGAACATGGCCGGCATCATCGCCACCGCCACCCGCGCCGGCACCCGCTGGTT
>JAKORQ010000483.1 GCA_029777755.1 Planctomycetota bacterium | reverse complement strand
TCCGCGTGAACTTCCTCTGGAAAGACCTGCGCTCGGGCAAGATCCTCGTGGAGCGCAAGGCCTTCGACCAGAGTACCATGTATTACCCGACGTTGGGTGAGGGCCTGTATGTCGGCAAGCAGGCGGCCGTGGAGCGCCTGGCGGTGGGCATCGTTCAGGAAATGCAGGCCGACTGGTAAACGGCCGACTGCGGCGTGAGGTCTTGCTTTCCCATGGCTGGTGAGTTTTCTTTCATCCGCTGGATACAGCAGCAGCAGGCGGCATCGTCGCAGGTGCTGGCGCCGGCCGGTGATGACATGGCGGTGATGCGCTGGTTGGGTGATGACCTGCTGCTATCGGCCGTCGATCAAGTGATCGACGGGGTGCATTTCGACTCAAGCAAACACTCGCCGCGGCAGATCGGGAAGAAGGTCGCCAATCGCAATCTCTCCGATTGTGCCGCGATGGCCTGCCTGCCTGCCGCCGCCCTGGCCTGCGTGGCGCTGCCGCGCGGCTGCGGCGAACAGTACGCACAGGAGCTGTACCTGGGCATGCGCGAGGCGCTGGATCAGTTCTCCTGCCCCATCATCGGCGGCGACACCGGATCGTGGGATGGCAAGCTGGTGCTCTCCCTGACTATCCTCGGCCGGTCGGCGGGAATCGCCCCAATCCTGCGCTCCGGGGCAAAGCCGGGAGATCGCATCTATGTCAGCGGCCCGCTGGGTGGCAGCATCCTTGGCCGGCATCTGCAGTTTGTCCCACGGGTCCATCTCGCCCGCGAGATGGCGGCGAGGTACCGCATCAGCGCCATGATCGACATCAGCGATGGCCTGTCGCGCGATCTTCGTCATATCTGCGACCAGAGCGGCGTTCGTGCCATGCTGGACAGCGATCTGATTCCCGTTCATCCCGATGCCCATAGACTGGCGCAGGAGGATGGCACATCCGCGCTGGATCACGCATTGCATGATGGGGAGGATCACGAGCTGCTGCTTACCTCGCCTGATGAAATTCCCGACCTTACTTTGATCGGCCGGGTTGAAGAAGGCGAAGGCGTGTATATCACGCGCGGCGGCCAGGCAGCTCCGCTCCTGCCGGCCGGCTGGGAACACCGACTTTAGACCAGCGTCTACCCTTCCGAGCGGATCTCGATCGTGCGCGACCGCGGGGATGTGCTCTTGAGCGATACCGTCCAGTGCTTATGCGGGATCAGTTCGCGCACCTTCTGCCACCATTCCACCAGCACAAAGCCGCCCTGGTCGAGTAGTTCCTCAAACCCGATGGCTTCCAGGTCTTCCGGGCCGGAGATGCGATAGGCATCGAGGTGATACACCTTGCCGCGCGGAGTGTCGTAGATGTTGAGCAACACGAAGGTGGGACTGCTCACCGAAAGCGGATCGCCGCCAAGGCCCTGCACGATGCCTCGGGCAAACTGCGTCTTGCCCGCGCCCAGGTCCCCCTCCAGCGCCACCACCGCGCCAGGCTCCAGCATGCGGGCAAACTCGCCGGCCAGCGCAATGGTCTGCTCCAGGCTGCCGCTGCGCCAAGATCCGGTTTTACCAGCATCCGCCTTCATCAATCGCTATCCCTTCTCCGCTCATCTCTTCAACACCGCCGACTGCCGCCCACGGCCGCGCTGGATCTCCAATAGCACCGGCTCGGCCTTCTCTTGCGCGATCAGTCCGTCGTAGATCTCCATGAATCGTTCGAGGTCGGTGATCGGCTCGCCATTGATGCGGTAGATCACG
>JAKORQ010000482.1 GCA_029777755.1 Planctomycetota bacterium | reverse complement strand
TCAAACCACGGGAAATCCGGTATTCCATCACCATCTTCATCGAAGAAGCGGCGGAAGAACGGGTCGTTGAAGGGGATGCTTCGCTGGTTACGTCTGCCGCGCGGGTTCTCAATGACCTTGCGGACCTTGATGTTGACGACCGATGGCTCGACTTCCTTGCCTACGTTGCGGAAGGCGCGCGACAGGTCCTGCACGGTGCCCAGCGCCTTGCCGTTATCGACCTGGGCGCCCTGTTGCGGCTGATCCTGTTGCGCATAGAGGTTAAGGGATATGGCCGCCGTGCCGATGCCGATTATTGCTGCAAGTGCCCACCTGAGGGCGGAGCGTTGATGTCGCATATTTACTCCTTGGGTGTTTGTGAGCGCCGGCCGGAGCTCAGAGCATGGAGTAAACGTGCTCCTTTCCGGGATAGGCGCCGGTTTCAATCATATTTTTGTACTCGGCGAAAGCCGTCTTTATTGCATCGCCGACATTGGCGATCTGGGGTGCGAACTTTGGCGAGCGCGGGCTGAGCTTAAGGATATCGTGCATCACCACCACGTGACCATCGCACGCCGGGCCTGCGCCGCATCCGATGACGGGGATCTTCACATTCTCGACCACGGCCTGCGACACCTCCGGGGGAACCGCCTCCAGCAGCAGGCTCACGGCCCCGGCTTTCTCGTACTGCACTGCCTGGGAGACGATCTCCTCCATGTCCCTTTGTGTGCGGCCCTGCGTCTTGTATCCGCCAAGGACAGCGACGGACTGCGGCCGCAGTCCAAGGTGTGCCATTATCCCGACACCTGCGTCTGTCAGCCGCTGCACAAGCTCAGTCTGCCGCGAGGAAACCTCAAGTTTCACGCAATCGCAGCCGGTCTGCTGCACCATGCGGCAGACATTGCGAACGGCCTGCCCCATGGAAGCGTGATACGAGCCGAACGGCATGTCGCCCACGATGTAGGCCGAGGGCGCGCCTGCCCGCACCGCCCTGGTGATCTCGACCATGAACTCGAGCGAGATCGGCAGCGTGGTGGGATAGCCAAGGATCACATTGGCGGCTGAGTCTCCCACCAGCAGCAGTTGTATGCCGACCTCTTCCATCAGCCGAGCCGTGGAATAGTCGTAACAGGTGAGCATGGCCAGCTTGCGCCCTGCAGGGCGCGCAGCCCGCAGATCATCGAGAGTGAACTTCTTCATGATCAGTGAAGAGTATCACAAACCGGGCAGGGGAAGGAGTCTGCACAGTCCGATGGTAAGCCCCATCACTGGTAGCGTTGCTTACTCCCCGCCGTCCTCAGAGCGGATATTGGTGATCGCGTTCAACTGCCTGTGCAGGGGGGAGACATATGGCTCGGGGCGTCGGGGCGTCTGCGCGGGTTGATCGCTATCCTGGGCGGCGGCCGTCGGTTGGGGCTGTTGCTGCGGCTGCTGAGCCTGTGCCGGCGTGACATTGGGGGTAAGCGCGCCGCCCGTAGGAG
>JAKORQ010000481.1 GCA_029777755.1 Planctomycetota bacterium | reverse complement strand
TCGCCCATGATGGCGATGCGGGGCTTGCGGGTCAGCGGCATTCCTCAGGTCCTTTCGTACCCTTGTCGAACCTAGTCGGCGTAGATGGCCAGTTCGTCCATGATCGAGGCCAGGCATTCCTGCCGGTCTTCCCAGGCATTCACCCCGAAAAGCTCCTTCATCTCTTCCATCGAAATCTCGGAAGATGCCAGAGCGCTCATCAGCAGTTCGCGCTGTTCCTGAAGGAAATCGCGCAAAGTGGCCTGGGTGCGTTCGCGGAACAGCCCGATCTGGATCGTCTTCAGGTCGTTGATGATCGGGTCGGTTTCCGCCCGGATCAGCTTGTTGAAGTCCTGCGCAAAGGCCTTGTAGCCCCGGCGGCGCTGCCACCAGCCCTTCCACCAGCTGACCTGAAGGTCCAGCGCGATGGTCTGGCCCAGGTTGATCGGCGGCGGGATGTAGGACACGACCGGCGTCTCGATCTTGAAGCCCTCGACCGTGATCGAGAAGGTCTGGCCGTAAAGATCGGCGATCCTGACGGCGGTCTCGTTGTTCACCTCGGCCGCGATGCCGTGCATCTTCTTCAGCACCACCTGGTAGCTGGAGCTGAGCAGCATCCGCAGCCCCAGCGGACTGTAGTGCCAGGTCGCATCCTCGCCATTCGCCTGCAGGTGTTCGATCAGGCTGTTGGTCGCCCGGTCGAGGAAGCGCTCGTAGCTCTGGTCGATCCGGTGGGTGAAGTCCTTGCAGACGTTGTTGGTCAGATGCGTCAGCTTCTCGACCGCGCCCAGCTCGATCTTGCGCAGCTCGGCATCCAGCTGCTGCGGCGTCATCGTGCGGTTCAGCTGGCCGTCCGATTCCAGGATGCGGACCTGATCCACCACGTCCAGGCTTTGCGCCAGGTTCAGCGCCTGCCGCGAGGATTTCTGCAACGCTTCGCGCACCGGGCCTTCGTACATCCGCTGCCCCAGCGCATCCAGCAGGGCAGGCACCCCCGAGGCATGCCAGACCAGTTGCTCCGCCGACCAGCTGTCCATCTTGTCGGCAAAGGCGGCGCGGGTCCAGTTGATCGCCGACTCGGTCGAGTCGTCGGTCATCTCGTCGATCTTGCCTTCCAGCACCGCGTTGGCCCAATGGGCCGAGCCGTAGATGATGTCGATGTCCGGCGGCGCGTTGTTCTTCTCCAGCGTCTCCAGGATGGCGCGGTGAATCTCCGG
>JAKORQ010000049.1 GCA_029777755.1 Planctomycetota bacterium | reverse complement strand
GGCTTCCTCTTGATTCCTGATAGACCCACGTCAGCCAGGTTTGCCTTCCTGGAGGCGATCGCCGAGGCGCTGACGCCAGAGACGACCTTGCGCCAGTCCGAACATGGCCCGGCGGCAGCGCGGGCAGATCTGCTGATAATGCTCGACATCCTGACCGTTAATCTCGTAGGAAAAGCCCAGCTCCTTCTCGACGTTCATCAGGTCGCGAACCATGATCGCCGAGGCGAATGGAGTGCCGCAGCGGCGACATTCGGCCTGCTCGCTACGGGCGCCGGCATCCTTATAGAACGTGACACCGAGTTGCGCCGGCCGCTGGAATATGTGGAAGAACTTGCCGAACGGCAGCCACAGTAGCGTCATTATCACGGTGACCGCATGCATGATCGCCAGGAAGTCGTAGGCGTATCCCTTCATCCAGGTGTAGCTGGCGGTGAGCATCAGGCCGGTTACGCTGATGGCGAAAAGCAGCAGCAGGGGCATGACATCCTCGCCGAACTGCTGACCGGCGGCCGCCCCGTGGTCGATCATCCGCCGGCGAAAGGCGAGCATCACCCCGCCGATCACCAGGATCGAACTCCAGACCAGGCCATGGAAGATGATGAAGGCGAGGATCGAGTCGATGGCGAATTCCTGCCCGGGAAACCCAAAGACATAAGTGCGATAGCGGTCGAAAGATTCGCCGACCGTCTGGAAATGCACCCATCCCCAGACCAGCGGAAAGGTGATGGCGGCCGCCAGTATACAGCCGGCCATCAGCAGCCAGTGCGCCATCCAGCGGGTGATATTGCGGCGGAAGATGAAACGGTTGGCGGCGATATCGGCGGTGACTCGGGTGAGCAGCCGCAGGATGTTTCCCGGAAGGGCGGAAGGCTCAAGGAAGTAGCGCCAGCCGCGCCGCCAGTACATCTTCGTGGGCGGCCGCTGAAGCCACATCGAGTAGCGGTAGTTGATCCCGAAGGCGGCAAACAGCGTGGCGAAGGTGTACCCTACCAACGCCGCGTCGAAGTGCGCCAGGTTCCGCGAGCCGATGATGATCAAGACGCCCAGGACGGCGGTCACCAGGATGCCCCAGATAGATGCCCTGACCTTGTCTGCTTCGAAATGACCCATGTCCTGACCTTCCTGAGTAAGGCGGCAAAGCCTGTCGCTTCTGCAATGGCGCACACGATATCGAAGTGGTAATGGATATCAAGCTCCAGATAGCCATTTATGCGGTGCAAAAGGGGAATTTCCATGAATTGGGCATGCCGTGGCGCCAGTGGCAGAATCGCGGCAGGAAGAGACCGTTAACAGGGTGGGATGCGGAAAGTGCCAAAAGCAAAGGCCGCTCTCGCGAGCGGCCTGTTCTTAAGAGCGGGTGATGGGAGTCGAACCCACAACGTCAGGCTTGGAAAGCCTGCACTCTGCCAATTGAGTTACACCCGCACTGTAGTGCTGCGAATCCTACAGTAAAAACCGAGCCAAAATCAAGCTCATGGGTAGCACGGCCAGCGGTAACCACCAGCCGTGCGCGGCCATCTGCTTACGCAGGTCCGTCCGCCGCTACTTGGTGAGCTTGCGGTACTTGATGCGATGCGGCTGATCGGCCTCGATGCCCAGTCGCTTGCGGCGGTCCTCCTCGTACGCCTGGAAGTTGCCCTCGAAGAAGCGCACCTGGCTGTCACCCTCGAAGGCGAGGATGTGCGTGGCGATACGGTCGAGGAACCAGCGGTCGTGGCTGATGACCAGCACGCAACCGGCGAAGTTGTCAATAGCCTCTTCCAGTGCCCGGATGGTGTTGACGTCCAGGTCGTTGGTCGGCTCGTCCAGCAGGATCACGTTGGCGCCGCTCTTGAGCATGCGGGCCAGGTGCACGCGATTGCGCTCGCCGCCGGAGAGGCTTTTAAGCACCTTCTGCTGATCGGTTCCGGTGAAGCCGAAGCGCGAGACATAGGCGCGGCTGTTGGTTTCGATCGGCCCGAGCTTGATCTTCTCCTGCCCGCCGGAGATCGACTGCCAGACAGTCTCCTCATCCTTCAGGCTGGCGCGGCTCTGGTCGAGATAGGCCAGCTGCACGCTCTCGCCAAGTATCAGTTCGCCGCTGTCGGGCTTCTCAACGCCGGTGATCATCTTGAAAAGCGTCGTCTTGCCGGCGCCGTTGGGGCCGATGATACCGACCACTGCGTTGGGCGGGATGACAAAGTTTACGCTGTCCAGCAGCACCTTATCGCCGAACGCCTTGGTGAGGTTGCGCGCCTCGATGACCTTCTGCCCAAGTCGCGGACCCGGTGGAATGTAGATCTCGATCTGCTGTTCCTTGGCCTTCTGGTCCTCAGAGAGCATTGCCTCGTAGCGCTGGATACGCGCCTTGCTCTTGGCCTGCCGGGCACGCGGATTCTGGCGTATCCATTCAAGCTCGCGTTCCAGCGTCTTCTGCCTGGCCGAGGCCTGCTTCTCTTCCACCTCCAGGCGCTTCTTCTTCTGGTCCAGCCAGGAGGAGTAGTTGCCTTTCCAGGGGATGCCTTCGCCGCGGTCCAGCTCAAGGATCCAGCCGGCCACGTTGTCGAGGAAGTAGCGATCGTGCGTTACGGCGATCACGGTTCCCTCGTAGCGCTGAAGGTGCTGCTCCAGCCAGGCGACCGACTCGGCGTCGAGGTGGTTGGTCGGCTCGTCGAGGATGAGGATGTCAGGCTTCTGCAGTAGCAGGCGGCAGAGGGCAACCCGGCGGCGCTCGCCGCCCGAGAGCGTGCTGACCGACTGATCATCCGGCGGGCAGCGCAGGGCATCCATCGCCATCTCAAGCTGATGATCAACATCCCAGGCATTGAGCTGGTCGATCTTCTCCTGCAACTCTCCCTGCTTCTCCAGCAGCTTGTTCATCTCGTCATCGTCCATCGGCTCGGCGAGCCTGTCGGAGATGGCGTTGAACTCATTGAGGAGGTCGATCTGGTCCTTTAAGCCTTCCTCGACCACCTCACGGACGGTGCGCGTCTCGTCGATCAGCGGTTCCTGCTCCAGGTACCCGATGGTGTAGCCGGGTTGCAGGACGCACTGACCCTCGTAGTTCCTGTCGACGCCGGCGAGGATGCGCAGCAGGGTGGACTTGCCCGCGCCATTGAGCCCGAGCACGCCGATCTTGGCCCCGTAGAAGTACGAGAGATAGATGTCCTTGAGGATGACCTTCCGGTCATAGCTCTTGGACACCCCAATCATCGAGTAAATGATCTTGTTCGGTTCGTTCGTTGCCATGGTCTGTGGCCGGAGTTTTACGCCATGCCGACCAAAGGGGCAATGGG
>JAKORQ010000480.1 GCA_029777755.1 Planctomycetota bacterium | reverse complement strand
GGCTGGGCACCAAGAACCTCGTAGCCGACGCCATGCTCAAGCTCACGGGGAAGAGCTTTTATGCCAACATCGGCATCGACACAGTCGCCACGATAGTCAATGACCTGATCACCACCGGCGCTTTGCCGATCTCGGTGGCGATGCACGCGGCCGTCGGCGACAGCGACTGGTTCAAGGATGAGCGGCGGGCATCCGACCTGGCGGCCGGCTTCGCCGAGGCCTGCCGCAAGTCCGGCGCGGTATGGGGCGGCGGGGAGACGCCGGCGCTCAAGGGGATCGTCGAGCCGTCGGCCATCGTGTTGGCCGGGTCGGCCATCGGGCGCATCCGCCCGAAGAATTTGCGCATCACCGGCGAGGTGGAAGAGGGTGACGCCATCATCCTGCTGGCCTCCACCGGTGTGCAGACCAATGGACTGACGCTGTGCCGAAGGATCGCCGAGCAGTTGCCCGAGGGGTATCTCACGAAGATCGGCGATGGTCGAACCTATGGGGAGGCGCTGCTGGATGCCTCGGCGATCTACGTGGACTTTGTCTGGGCGGCGCAGAAGGCGGGACTCAAGCTCAACTACGTGGCGCACATCACCGGGCATGGCTGGCGCAAGCTGATGCGGCTGGATGCGCCATTTGTCTATCGCATGGATTACGTGCCCGAGCCGCCGCCAATCTTCAACTTCATCCAGCAGGCCGGCCCGGTGGATATCCGGGAGATGTATGCGACATTCAACATGGGTGTGGGTTTCGCGGCGTACGTGAAAGAGAAGGACGCGCAGGCCTGCATCGAGATTGCCCAGGGTACCGGGCACAAGGCCTGGCGGGCGGGAACTGTATTGAAGCAGGGCGAGCGCAAGGCGGTGGAGATCGTGCCGCTGAACATCAGCTTCGAAGGCGAGACGCTGAAGGTGCGCTAGACCCCCAGGCAACACTGCGGAGGGCTGCGGGTGGTCGCCTGTGCGCGCTTGCGCGCGTTGCTATCATCAGGCTATGGATGTTCTGATCATCGGAGGCACAGGGCTGATCTCTACCGGCATCGTCAAGCATCTCGTTGCGCGCGGTGCCAATGTGACGATGTTCAACCGCGGCAAGCGGCCAAACCATCTGCGCCACGCGCAGGTGCAGCAGATCACCGGGGACCGCTCCAGCCTTGTCGAGCTTTCGATGTGTGCCCGGCGACCCTGGGATGTGGTGATCGACATGATCTGCTTCACGCCCGAGCAGGCCGAGGCTGACATCCAGGTGTTCGGCGGCAAGTGCCGGCAGTTCATCTTCTGCTCGACCGTCTGCACCTACGGCATCAAGTCGCCGGCGAACATCCTTGTTGACGAGACATTCCCGCAGGAGCCGATCAGCCAGTACGGCAGGAACAAGCTGGCGTGCGAGAAGAAGTTCCTGGCCGCCCATGAGCAGAAGCGCTTCGCGGTGACCATCATCCGCCCAAGCCACACCTATGGCCCGGGCGCGCCACTGATCGACAACCTGGAGTCGGATGCCGTTTCCTGGGATCGCATCGCCAAGGGCAAGCCGGTGCTGTGCGCCGGCGACGGCCTGGGGCTGTGGGTATCCACCTATCGCGATGACGTGGGCAAGCTATTTGCCTATGCGGCACTCAATGAGAAGACCTTCGGCCAGGCATACAACGCCACGCGCGACCAGCATCTCACCTGGCGCGACTATTACCGCACGGTGGCAGGTGTGCTGGGCAAGGAGGCGCGCCTGATCTTCATGCCGGCTGAGTGGATCTGGAAGCACGACCAGCAGCGCTTCGGGCTGTTGCGCGAGATTACCGCCTACCACGGGGCATACAGCTCAGAGAAGGCGAAGCGCGACGTGCCGGAGTTTGTCTGTGAAACCGACCTGGCGACCGGAGCATCTGCCACTTTCCACGACATCCGCCGCCGCGGCGCCTGGCGCAACGGCGATAGCGATCGCCTGTACGACATAATGATCAACAAGGCGTTGGCGATCGGTATGGAGCCGGTGATCCTTCCCTGGAGCAGTTCCACCTGAAGTGGAGCGGGCTCTTCGCCCGCGGGAGCTAACCTGATCCTCGACGAGCATGCGCCATCAGAGCCACGAAACCCGGAGGAATTACGTTCGTCCACCTCGCAACGACACAACTAAGCAATCGTTGACCTCTCGATGCCGGTCTGCGTGCATCCAGTTAAGTCGATGCGACGTCTCACGGCGTGAAGACAAGCCGCTCCACTAGAAGCTGGATCAGGTCAATCAACACTCCACAGAACATCTTCCCAAACCCTTCCAACGCCCGCATGGCCATGTTGTAATACTGCCATGCACATCCGACTGATCCAACGTTCTCGAAGGTTCATCGTTCTTGTTGCGGCAGCGCTGGGAATTTGCGCTGGCGTCTCGGCTCAATCCACCACGCCAGGGGCGTCGGGGAAGTTCCTCTTTGGCGGCGATTTTCCCCACCAGCCATCCGACCAGATCAAGGAACTTTTCTACGAGTCGGGGCTTAACTGCATTCGCATGACCGGCGGCGGGTACGGCTGGGCGGCGGCCATGCACAAAAAGCTCGCCGACGAGTTCCAGCAGCGCGGGCTGTATGTCTACCTGCAACTCGGCAGCCACTATCCCTCGGCCGACTATTTCGTGCTCAAGGATGCGTGGCTGGTCGACCATGCCGGGGAAACCGGCGTGGAGGATCGCAAGGCTTGGTCGATCTCTTACTCAGGCAACCACTGGCCGCAGTATTCGTACACCTCGGCCGCCTTCCGTGAGAAGCTGGAGGGCAGCTTCAGCGGGTATCTCAAGAACTTCACCGACAACACCAACATTGCCGGCGTGATCCTGCACAACGAGCCGGGATATTTCTGGAAGGCCGACCGCCTCTTCGATTACAACCCCAACACCATCGCCACCTGGCGCAAGTGGCTCCAGCAGCGGCACGGCGACATCGCCACGCTCAACACCCGCTGGGGAACCAGCCACGAGAGCTTTGAGAAGATCGACCCGCCGGGCATGCCGCCGGCGGAGAACATGGGCGCGTGGATGGACTGGCGGCGCTTCCACGCGGCCATCATCGGCGAGTTCATGGCGTGGGAGGCTGACTTCTTCAAAACACAGCGCCCCGACGTGCCGCGCTCCACCAACCTGGCCGGGCCGCTGGATCACTGGTATGCCATCCGCTCCGGCGACAACTACCTGTGCAGCAGGCCGATGGATGTGGTGGGCATCGACATCTACCCCACGCAGTGGAGCTCGCGCGTGCTCATCCCGTACACCATGGACATGTCCACCGGCGTGGCGGCCGGGCGCGATGTGCATGTGCTGGAGTGTGATGTCTTCTCCGAGAAACGCTGGAAAGACTACTCCGAGTCACAGCGCGCCGACATGCTCCGCGGCGAGCTGTGGACGATGGTCGGCCACGGCGCCCGTGCGATCCTCATGTGGGGCTTCAGCCGCGGCGACGAGTTCTCCCTCACCAATGGCGAGAAGAACGAGCGCTACCTGTCAGTGCAGCGGATGGCCAGACAGCTTAAGCTCATCGGTATTGACGATTTCCGCCGGATTCCCGCGCAGGTCGCGGTATGTGTGGATCCCGACAGCTACATCTTCAGCGCCGGCCGCGAGGAGAAGCCGCATCAACTGAGCACGCATGAGGATGCCGAGGCGCACGGCATGTACTCGATGCTGGCCGACAGCCATATCCCCGCGGACGTTATCTTCACGGCGCAACTGCAGGAGGATGCGACCACGCGCTACCGGGCAATTCTGCTGGCGGGCGCGAGGATGATGGATGAGCCGACGGCGGCGAAGCTGCGCGAGTTTGTCGAGAAGGGCGGCCTGCTGATCGCCGATGATCCGCTGGCGACCCATGACCGCTGGGGCCGCGAACTGGAAAAGCCAATGCTGGCGAGTCTGTTTGAAGCAGATCGGGCAAACACGCTCCTGCTCGAGGAGCGAGCCGGCATGCGCTACATGAACAACCGCACGGCCAGCCTGCGTGAGAGGGTGGCGGCGGCAGTTGCCCCGACGATCACCGGGCCGCGGGCGATTGCCAGCGATCCGCTGGTGAACACCTCCATGCTCCAGGATTCGCGCGGCAATCAGCTGGCTGTTGCCTCCACACTGGGGCAGAAGGGCCAGGCCGCCCCGGAGATCGATGACCTGACGCTCACCATCACCGGCGCCGACCAGATCGCCGCGGCGTTCATCCTGCACCACGACCTGGAGGATGCAAAGCTGACCCGCCCGGCCGAGATCACCCGCACGGCCGACGGCATCAGAATCAATCTCGGCAAGCTCACCTCCGTGGCCGCCGTGCTGCTGGTAAAGGAGAACGACGAGCTTCTGCAGAAGGTCGGTGAGTAATCCACCGAGGCGAACAAACGCAAGGAGCCCACTGGCGCTGGCGCAAGTGGGCTCCGCTTGTTTTTGCTGGAGCGGGTTTACAGATAGAGCAAGTCGGCCTCGACTTGCGGGATCTGGCAGACTCACGAGACTACGACCGCCGCGCACCACGTCGTCGGGCGCGGATCAGTGCTTTCTCTCCGATCCTGTTTCGCCACGACGCGTGACGACGCAGAACGACGACTCCCGGAAGCGAGGGCGTCCTCGCCCGCAACATGCTCACCAGGAAGCAGTTCCATGCAACGTGGAGCGGGCGGTCCTCCGCCCGCGGGAGGTAAAAGAATCCTCGACGAACATGCAAGCCGCTTAAGTTGAATCAGAGCATCTCTAGTGATGGTGCTGCTCGTGATGCGCTGCTGGATGATCGTCATGCTCTCCGTGGCCATGGGCGGCGTGCGAGGTGAGCCTGTCGAGCTGCTCGACAAAATGCACGTAGGCAACGTACGCCTCGACATACTCGCGGCCGGCCTCGATGCTGTGATCGGCATGCACAAGCGCCTCTTTCGCCCGGGCGAACCGCTGGTGCACCGCCTCATCTATCCTGTCAAGCAGCAGCTTGCGCAGCGTCTCATCACTGCCTGACTGCAGCGCGGCGTCGGCCGCTCGAACGACCTGGCCAGGATCGGTGCCTGCCGGCTTCACTCCCGTGTACGGCGCACCTTCACCAGCGCGATGCAGGCGCACAAATGTCTCGATGAAATAGCGATCGGCCAGTTCGCGGGCTTCGCCGCCGGCCTCGCGCACCTTCTGCGCCTTCGCGAAGGCTTCCCTGATCTCCTGTTCATACTCCGGCTTGATCCAGCGCAGCGCCGGCGTGAGATCGTTGGCTTCCAGCGCCTTGTGCACGGCCGGTATCACCGGGCCTTCCGGTGAATCGCAATGCGCCGAGGCACTTGAAGCGAGAGCAACCGAGCCCAGCAGGGCAAACGCGATCGCCAGTCGACGGGGAGAACGTTTTTTCATATCAGATAATCCTTTCTCCTGATATCTACACATAAATATCCAGATTTATTCCGCGTCTGTTGCCCGAAGGAGATGAAGGGCTTGGCAGGCAAGGATTGATGGTTGCGCCTCTGCTGTTCAGTGCTTCTTCACCCGAGTACTGGCGCGAAGCTGGTCGGCGGGGAGAAAGACAACGCGCTCGCCGCCACCTGCCGGTTTCGCAGAAAAATGGCCCGACCCGCACTTGGAGCAGGCGTTGCATTCGCCTTTCCTGAGCGAACGCCAGGCGCTGATGCCGCTGTAGACAGCATACGCCGCCGCCAGGGCGATCATGGTCCAGACCGCGATCTGCTGCCAGGCTTCGCTCATTCCTTAATAATACTGTATGCGTTGCAATGGTGGTCGGCCGCGCTGGGCGATATCGTCATTGCTGTGAGGCTCACAACATGAAGCTGCTGGCCACCGCTGATCTGCACTACAACCATCCGCGCTCCCGTTCGCTGGCCGTGGAGCTGATCGAGCAGATCAACCGCGAGAAGTTCGACGTCCTGCTGCTGGCAGGCGACACCGCCATTTCCGAGGGCGAGGATCTCGAGGCGTGCCTGTCAATGTTCACGTTCAGTGGCCCGAAGCTGTTCATCTGCGGCAATCACGAGTTGTGGACCCGCACCGGCGACAGCCACGAGATCTTCCAGCACCAGCTCCCCCGGCGCGTGCGCGCCATGGGATGGCACTGGCTGGAGCGCGATCCGCTGATCCTCGGCGATGTCGGCTTCGTTGGCAGCATCGGCTGGTATGACTACAGCCTCGCTCCGGATCATCTGCAGATTCCCCGCCGCTTCTACGAGATGAAGATCTCGCCCGGGGCGGCCGACCGGATATGGGAATACCGCTCGCTGGTGCGCAACAACGGCGAGCTGCTGCCGGACGTGAACGAGCGCCACCTGAACATCGTGGCGCGCTGGAATGATGGCCGATATGTGAAGCTCCATCGCCCTGACGGCGATTTCCTGCGCGAATGCATCGATGGTCTGCGCGAAAGCCTGGAGAAGACGCGCGGCGCGAAGCGGGTGATCGCTGCCGTGCATCATCTGCCGTTTGCCCAGCTCCTGCCGCCCAGGCATACCGATACGTGGGATTTCGTTTGGGCATACCTGGGTTCATCGCAGATCGGCGATCTGCTGCTCCAGTGTGCGAACGTCTCGCATGTCCTGTGCGGCCACACTCATCTGCCACTGGAGGCGCAGGTGGATCACATCAAGGCGATCAACATCGGTTCGGGGTATCGCCAGAAGCGCATCATCACGCTGGAATTTCCCGAGTCTGCCGCGTGATCTGGCAAGTTGTGGCGCGAGTGCGGTTCTTTTCGGCTTGCCCCTCCCGGAAGCTCAAAATAGGATGAACCTTGTCGAGCCTGGTCAATACACGCCCGGCCGTTTCAGCGGACCAGGAAAGTTCAAGTGTGCGACGTTTAGGCAGGAGTGTTGAGTTATGGGCGCGTTTCGCTGGCTGACATCGGCCCTGGTGATCGCTGTCGCGGCGACGACGGCTTTGGCCGCTCGCGGAGTTGTAACCACCAACAACGGCCAGACCTTCGAGGGGGAGATCGTCGAGGAGGTCAACTCGGTACTGGTGATCCGCCAGGGGATCCAGACGCGCATCCCGCGCGATGAGATTCAGTCGATGCGCATGGTGGCCGACCCGGTCGAGCAGATTCGCAAGGATCGCGCCAGTCTGCGCAAGGATGATGTCGCCGGCCGCATCGCGCTTTCCCGCAGGGCGTTTCAGTTGCGCGAGTATGCCCTGGCGAGGGAGATCGCCCAGGAGGCGGCCGACATCGACCCCAACAGCACCGACGCGGCCGACATGTTGCTGCTGATCCGCCGACAGGTCGCCCTTGAGCAGCGCGCATCGCGCGTGGCGCAGGCGCAGCGCACCAATCCCATCGTGGCCGGGGCGCCCAGTCCTGAGCTGGCGCTGCCTATCCAGTTGCTCGACGCCCGCGACATGAACGCGCTGCGACAGGCCGAGCTGCAGGCCGGCGATGAGCAGTTCATCCGCGTGCGCTTTGAGAATGACGTCCGTCGCCGCTTCGCCTCCCAGCCGCAGACCAACGCGCGCCAGTTCGCCGAGCTCTCGGCGTTCCAGCAGGCACTGATGATCATCCGCGAGGGTGACGCGCAGATGCGCGATGATGTCATCCTCATGGGCGAACCGATCGCCATCCGCAGCTTCCGCACCGTGCAGCGCAGCATCCTCAACGGCTGCGCCACCGCCCAGTGCCATGGCTCGCTTGCCGGCGGGAATTTCGTGCTCTTCCCGCTGCAGGAGACCGAGCAGGTGACGTTCACCAACTTCTACCTGCTGATGAAGTACGCCCGCATCAATCGCGAGCAGCCGGCCGGCATCTTCGGCGGCGCGGGCGCCCGCATCCGCATGATCGATCGCCAGCGGCCGGAGCAATCACTGCTGTTGCAGTATGGCCTGCCGCGCCAGTTCGCCGAGATCCCGCACCCGGATGTGCCCGGGTTCCGCCCGCTGTTTGTCAATGCCAACGACCCTGTCTATCGGCGCGTGTTTGCGTGGATCAGTGATGGCCTGCGCCCGGTGGATGTGGTGTATGACATCCGCTACGTCTCGCCGGTTGAGGCGCTGTCGCTGCCGGGGGATGTCGTCGACACCAACCCGACCACGGCCCCGGCCAGTCCAGCCGCCGCGCCGGCGACAACGCCTGCCACCGCGCCAGATACAACACAACCAACGCAGCCTGCGCAAACAGCACCGACAACCCGGCCAAGCATCCCGGTGCCACCACCCCCGGGCCAACAGGACGCCGCCCCCAGGCCGTCAATCCCAGTGCCTCCCCGGCCAAGGTGAGCGCGATTGAACCACTGAGGCACGGAGACGCAGAGATGGATGAGAGCGCGTGCGTCCTCGCCCGCAAGCTTGGGGCACATGCTCCGATCCGCTTTTGACACCAAGACACAAAGGCTCGAGGGCACAAAGAAGGTTGAGAACGGTGTACTGAAGTGGATCAGGTGGAAAACCCGGCCACTTCACTTCTTCCCTCTTCATCTTCACGGCTTCGTCGCTTCGTTTCTTCGTGGGTGAAGAAGGTAGCTCCTTTTCGGTCTCCCGGTTCTGGTTGCGTATCGCAGCTCCCAAAGATGCGGAAACGGAAGCCGATAAAGAGTTGTGCCTCCGATGGCAAGAAGGAATAATCCGGAGGTTAGAGGAGGTGCATCATGCGTGTAGTAATCTCACTGGTTCTCTGCGTCGCCGCGACGGCGTTCGCCGATATTCCCCAAACGAAGGCCCGCCGCCCGGCCCTCGAGCGCTATGCGGCGGCCGAGGCCAAGCTTGATGCCGACTACCAGGCCCGTCTTGCCGCGCTGAATCGCCAGCTCGCCAATGACCTACAGGCGGCAATCAAGCAGGCGACGCGAAATGGAGATCTCGAGGACGCCAATGCGCTGAAAGCGTATCTGGAGCGTCTGGCTGCGAACCGGCCAGCGTCGCCTGCGAATCCTTTTGCAGGCACGGCCTGGAGGCATAACGGCGGAGGCGACCTTGTCACCTACACAAGCAGCGAAGCGAGCGCCACGTCGTGGACAGAGACGATGCGCTATAGGGTGGTCTCGTCGAGGTCTATCATTCAGAGTGAGCCGGATGGATCGGAAGTCATAGTGACCCTTGAAGACGGCGGAAGATACGCCTTCTGGCGATACAGCAACGGGCAGATCGCTTACGCTGTGAGGGTCGACAGGTAGTTCATGTTCTGGGCACGTTTGATGTAGTTGGACAGTTGAGTTTGGATTTTGGGACATGCAGTTTGGACGCGACTTCAGCGCGCACCGCAAGCGGTCCCATTCCTGGGCCGCTTCAAAG
>JAKORQ010000479.1 GCA_029777755.1 Planctomycetota bacterium | reverse complement strand
CAGGGCCAGATCGTGCAGCAGCGCCGCCCGCAGCGGCCCGCTGCCCGTGATCCAGGCTTCTCCCTTCAGCTCCTCGTCCGTGAAAGCGATGGGCCGCAGCACGCAGATGTTGGGCCGCACCCCGCGCCTGAAGAAGCGGCGGTCCTTCGCCCGCGCCTTCATCACCAGCGCAAACGCCGCCAGCGCCCCCGCCCGCTCGTCGATCTCCATCCCGTACAGGTTCCTGGCCAGGATCAAGCGCGGGATGTCGGCAGCGCTGTAGCCCTCCTCCTCGTAGATGGCGTACAGCAGGTCGAAGGCATAGGTCAGCATGTGCCCCGACCCCGCCGCCGGGTCGCACAGGCGCAGGTCTTCAGGAGAGGCGATCCGTAGGAAGTCGGACTTCTCGGAGAAGTCCGACTTCTCTTCTTCCGGCCGGATGTAGTACGGCATCTTCTCCGCCAGCCGCGACTGCGGCCGGTTCAGCAGCCATAATCTTCCCAGCGAGTTCTCGACCAGGAAACGCACGATCCAGTGCGGCGTGAAGAGCGCGGTCTTGGCAGGCAGCTCATCAGGCGCGACCTTGCCCCCCTTCTTGACCTTGGCGTCAACCTCATCCTTCTTCTCGGCGATGTAGAACTGGTACAGCCAGCCGATCACCTCCACATCCTGGCAGGCTTCATCTGTCAGGGCATCGCGCACGCCCTGCAACACCGACCCCTCCGATAGCAGGTCCTCGGGCATCAGCAGCTCGGTGTAATCGTCGATGCGCTCGAACAGGAAGGGCATGGCGGCATGCCAGGAGTTGCATGCTGCCACCAGCAGCAGCCGGTACGCTTCCTGCTGCGGGTCCCCCGAGAGCGCCCTGCCGCCGAGCAGGTCGAAGACCCGCTGCTGGTTCACGAAAGGCAGCAGGTCCTCGTCGATGTGTCCACCCTTCGCCTCCTGCAGGATCTCCGGCTGCGTGTACCCGCCCGCTGGCGAGACCACGCCCATGCGCGTGAAGTGATTGGCGTCCATGAAGCGCAGAGCGCAGAAGCGGTTGAACCAGGTGTAGGCCACCCGCTCCACCACGGCTTCCCGCGAGCTGGCGCTGATCTGGTCCTTCAGCTCCCGCACCGCCGCCGCCCGCTCTCGCAGCTCGGCGCTGTCGGTGCGCAGCACCCTATCCACCCGCGCCCCTACCTGCTCGTGCAACTGCCGTCGCGCCGCCTGGGCGAATCTTTCAAGTGAACGCCTATCCATGGACGCACAACCTCAATCAGCTAAAAGGGGATCTCTTCGTCGTCAGAATAACCTGTTTGGATCTGCTCATCCGAACTAGGGCTGGTAACAGAGGCAGAAGACGAACCCTCCTGGCTCTCGACGATGTATCTCGCTCGCTCATACAACTCATCAAAGGTGATGATCTCCGGCCCGTGCATGCTGCGCCGGAACATCTCGAACGAACTGAACTTCTGTTCGTTGATGCCTTTATCCGTCATGAACTCGCCATTGCTTCCAATCACGACGTAGGAT
>JAKORQ010000478.1 GCA_029777755.1 Planctomycetota bacterium | reverse complement strand
TCTCGCCGGCCTTCAGCCCCTGCTTGCGGAACGGCGAAGACTCCGACAGGTTGGCGATGCGGAACCCTTCCTCGCAGGTCTCCAGCGTCATGCCGCTGATGCTCAGGTGCTGGTTGTAGCGCGAGACGGCCACACGGTCACCGGTGCGCAGCCGCGGGGTGATCTTCGTGGACATCTGCCTGCCACCGCGGGTGAAGTGCAGCGTTGCCGCCTTGTTCAGCGGCAGCGAGCCAACGACGCGTGCGAAGGCATCGGCGCTGCCCACCGGCGTGCTGTTGACGCGGGTGATGACATCCCCCACGCGCAGGTCGGAGTCGGCCGACGGGCCGCCCTCGATCACCGAGTCGATGCGGGCGCCGCCGGTGCCATTGTCACTGGCGCTGCTGACGGCCACGCCGACATAGGCGTGCTCGATCGCCTCGCCGGCCTTCATCATCTCCACCTTCTTGAGAAGCTGCTGGTTGATGGCGAAGGCGAAGCCGATGCCATTTGTGTTCTTCTGCGGCAGCACGACGGCGGCGTTCACGCCGATGACGCGACCTTCCAGGTCAAACAGCGGGCCGCCGGAGTTGCCGGGGTTGATCTCGGCGGTGGTCTGGATCAGGTTTGTATACAGGCGATTCTCCTGGGAGCTCAGACGCGGCAGCGAGCGGTTGGTGGCGCTGACCACGCCAACGCTCATCGCCAGTTCGCCGCCGGTCGCCAGGCCGTAAGGATTTCCCAGCGTCAGGGCCCACTGGCCACGCTTCACCGAGTCAACCGGGGCAAACTTTACCGGCGTGAGCCCGCGGGCGGCGATCTTCAGCACCGCCAGGTCGGCCCGGGGATCGGAACCAACCACCATGGCAGGATAGACCTTCTGGTCGTCGGTGGTGATCCAGAGCTGATCGGCATTGCTGACCACATGCTCGGCCGTGAGGATGTAGCCATCGGCGTCGATCACGAAGCCGGTGCCGACGGTGCGGGATACGCGATCAAGGGCAGTGGCAAGTTGCGGGCCGTCCACCTGCGGGTCGATCAGCAGGGCAGAGGCGGACACGTCGGCACCGACGGCCGAGATGGCCACGATGCTGGGCGTTACCGCGTCTGCGATCTTGGCGAAATGCTCCTGGAGGCCGGCAAGCGCAACGGTATTGCTGGGCGCAACCGGAGTAGTCGGCTCGTCGGCGAAGCGCGAGCTGCTCGCACAGGCCATCTGGCCGGTTGTCAGGGCGCCGGCGACCAGACTGAGCATCAGCCAGGTCGTGCGACGAAAGTGTTTCGTTCGGTAATTGCTCACTACCCAAACCCCTTCAAAGCAGTGTGCGGGTCTGACCCGCCTCTGTCCGCGAATGTTGTCCCCCGTAGCCCACGGGTGGATGGAACGAGCGGCCTCATGGAACCGCAGGACTAATACGACCTGCGCGTCCCTCTGGATCGGCAAAAAGACGGCTCCAGCTTCGACGCGGCGACGATCTGGCGTGGTGGGATCGGCAACGTGTGATCAAGCCCACATTGGCAGGCGACCACAGCCGCTATGGCGCGCATGAAAAAGCCCTGCTCAAGTCAGTCCATCAGGCCGCTCGAGTCAGGGCAGAATTTCATGCAGCAGTCTGTGCGTTACTCGGTGCCGTCTTCCGAACTGGAGGTGTCGGAGGACTTCATCGCGTCCGCCAGGCCCCTCGCCTGCAGGATGCCTTCGCGTATCTCCTGCGCCAGTTGCGGATTATCGACCAGGTACTGCTTGGCATTCTCGCGACCCTGGCCGAGCCGCAGTGCCTTGTAGGTGTACCAGGAGCCGCTCTTCTCAACCGTGTTTGCCAGCACGGCAAGGTCGAGCAGGTCGCCCTCGTAGCTGATGCCGCGGTCGAACATGATGTCGAACTCAGCATCGCGGAACGGCGGGGCGATCTTGTTCTTCACCACGCGCGCCCGGGTGCGGTTCCCGACGGAGTTCTCACCTTCCTTGATCGTGCCAATTCGACGCACATCGATGCGGACGGAGCTGTAGAACTTCAGGGCGCGCCCGCCGGGCGTGGTCTCGGGGTTGCCGAACATCACGCCGATCTTCTCGCGCAACTGGTTGATGAAGATGACGGTGCTGCGGCTCTTGCTGATGGCGCCGGTGAGCTTTCGCAGGGCCTGGCTCATCAGTCGGGCCTGCAGGCCGACGTGGCTGTCACCCATCTCACCCTCGATCTCGGCCCGCGGGATCAGGGCGGCCACCGAGTCGATGACGATCACGTCAACGGCGTTGGAGCGAACCAGCAGCTCGCAGATCTCCATGGCCTGCTCGCCGGTGTCCGGCTGGGAGACCAGCAGCTCATCGAGCTTCACACCCAGCCGCTTGGCCCAGGAGGGATCAAGGGCATGCTCGGCGTCGATGAAGGCGGCCGTGCCGCCCATCTTCTGGGCATTGGCGATGATGTGGAGCGTGAGGGTGGTCTTGCCGGAGGATTCCGGGCCGAAGATCTCGATGATTCGCCCGCGCGGAACACCCACGCCGCCAAGCGCGATATCCAGAGACAGCGACCCGGTGGGAATTCCCTCGATGGCAAGCTTGGCCTCCCCGTCCAGCTTCATGACAGCGCCCTTGCCGAACTGTTTTTCAATCTGCTGAACGGCACGCTGCAGAGCGGACTCACGGGCCGGGTCAGCACCGCTGGTCTTGTCTTTTTTCGCGTCCTTTTCCGCCACCTTAGCCATCAGAAAACTCCTTGCTGCCAACTCCGCCGCGTTTAGCTTTTGTTTGGAAGAATCTTATCTGGTCAAAAGTCGATTGCAAGCCGATCCGCGGCCAACGACCCGCCAGCAATCCATTGCCACAGATCAGCTTACAGGAGTCACTGACAAGGGTATGTCGGTGATCAGGGGGAGTAACTTATAATAGTTGCACCCATTGGCACTCACGCTGCAAGTCCCTCCCTGACTGCTCGCGGCGGATCCACCGCCCAGCGCGCCACCAGGCAGGCCATCGCGCTCACGTTCTTCGTGCTCCAGCGCATTCCCGGTCCCTTCATCCTCAAGCCCAACTGCTTGCACAGGCTCTCCATCGCCCCAGAGTCCACCGGCAATCCCTCTCGGATATACTGCGGGTAAGCCATGCGGCCAGCGTGCTTGTCGAAGAGCTTCGCCAGGTCCAGCACCTTCCGCTGGTGCCTCAGGTTAGGGTAGCTCATGGCCGAGAGACGCAGTTCATCGGCCAGCTGCGCCCCGCCGGCACAACGCAATTCCTGGCAGAAGTAACTCAGCCAGTCCTCCCCCTCTCCCGATCCCTCTTCATGGATCTCTTCCGAGCAGCCCCCGATGTGCTGGCACGCGTGCCAGTAGTCCGCGATATGGGTCCAACCCGGCAGATGCTGTCCTACCGCCTTGGTGATCCACTCAGCACAGTCCGAGGTAAAGGCCAGTTTCCCCGGTCTGGCTGGGGTGAGCGCTTGGGCCAGGGCCACCATCTTCGGCACGAACCCCTCCACTGTCTCCAGCGTCGCCAATGCATACTCCCCGCCGGCGTGGCTGAAGCGAGCCGCCTTCACCTCCCGCCACTTGTCCTCCCGTGTGTTGACCATGGTGCCATCACAGCTGCCCCAGAGCAGTTCACCGTCCCCGGCCTTCTGCGGCACCGGTGCATTGCTCAGCGCCAGCTGCCCCTCCGCCTCACAGGTCCGCCGGATCGTGTCATCGTCCGTCTGCACCCCCAGAAGCTTCCCCGCCAGCAACTCCGACTTGGAGAAGCTCGTGCTGCTGACTCCCAGCAGCAGAACCATCTCCTTGAACAAGCCACTGAGCCGATCCTCCGTCACCGCGTCCACCGAGTGCCTGCTGTCTCCGCAGTCCGGGCATTGCCAGTAAATCCCCTCCAGTTCCATCGAGCCCAGGCTGCTGTCCAGACGACGCTTACGTGTTCCCCGGTGCCGGCGCTTTCCCCCGCAGCCGGCACACTCCCGCAGCTTCCCCTGGGAGCGTTTGATGCTCGTCTGAAGCCGCTCCTGCAGGAGAGCAAGCAGGATCTCCCGCCCGCCGGAGCGGATGCGTTGCTCAAGTTCCATCGCCCGCTGCGGCGTATCCACCACCGCAAACTCGGCACTCATGCTCTTGACCCAATCGGCAAACTTCGCGAC